>DEIC01000066.1:0-1069 GCA_002352285.1 Alphaproteobacteria bacterium UBA2784
CAGCTGAAGCGCGGCATTGCCAATCTCGACGCCCGCCTCAAGGAAGAAGATGCGAAGGTGGAGCGCGACCGCTCCATGAACATGATCGGATATGGCGTGATGCCCAAAGCCGCCCAGCAATAAGGGAGGCTGCCATGTCTGTTCTTGCCGTCGAAAAACCCGGCTGGATGACCGAGGACGTGGAGATCTTCGCCGATGCGGCGGGACGCTTCTTTGACAAGGAGTGTGTGCCGCATAACGACCGCTGGATTGCCAGACACCAGGTTGACCGCGACATCTGGAACAAGGCAGGCGCAAACGGTTTGCTGCTCGCCTCGACGCCGGAGGAGTTTGGCGGCGCCGGCGGCACCTTCGCGCACGAGGCGGCGATCATTGACCGGCTTGGCCGTGCGGGCGTCGATGGCTTTGGCATCACGCTGCATAACGCCATCGTTGCGCCCTACATCTATCACTACGGCTCACCCGAGCAGAAAATGCGCTGGCTGCCGAAACTGGCGTCAGGCGAGTTGGTTGCCGCCATCGCCATGACGGAACCGGGCACGGGCTCCGACCTCCAAAGCGTCAAGACGACGGCGAAGAAAGACGGCAACCACTACGTCATCAACGGCTCAAAGACCTTCATCACCAATGGCGGCACCGCCAATCTGGTGATCGTGGTTGCCAAGACGGATACCGCCAAGGGCGCCAAGGGCATTAGCCTTGTGGTGGTCGAGACGGATGAGGTGGAGGGTTTCCGCCGCGGCCGCATCCTCGACAAGGTGGGCCAGAAGGCCAATGACACCGCCGAGCTCTTCTTTGACGATGTGCGCGTGCCAGCCTCAAACCTGATCGGCATGGATGAAGGTCAGGGCTTCATTCAATTGATGCAGCAATTGCCGCAGGAGCGTCTCATCATCGCGTTGCAAGGCATGGCAATGATCGAGCGCGCGCTCGAACACACGATTGCCTATGTGAAAGAGCGCAAGGCCTTCGGCAAGGCGCTGATCGAATTCCAGAACACCCAGTTCAAGCTCGCCGAGTGCAAGACCGAGGCAACGGTGGCCAAGGTCTTCTGCAATTACTGCACCGG
>DEIC01000066.1:1108-2470 GCA_002352285.1 Alphaproteobacteria bacterium UBA2784
TAAGGAGCCCGCGCATGAGCGAGATGAAACCGCGTCCCTTTGGCGAGATGGTGATGCCCGCAGCGTCAAAGACGCTGGGCTGGCGCCTCATTGATCTCGACAAAAAGGCGGGTTCCATCAAGCTGGGTTTTGAGGGCAAGGCAGAGTTCGCCAACCCCGCCGGCATCATTCAGGGCGGCATGCTGGCCGCCATGATTGATGATGCGATGGCGTCCTGCATCATCGCGCATTACGACACGCGCAAAATGCCGTCCACCATCGATCTGCATGTGCATTATCTGCGCCCCGTGCGCATCGGCCCGATCACTGTCGAAGCGCGCCTGTCGGAAAAGGGACGCAGCGTCGTGTTTGTCGAAGCCGACTTGTTTGAATCCCGCGGCAAGCGTGCCGCGCGCGCCAGCGCCTCTTGCGCGCTGATCGACATGGATCTTGGCGCGGCCAAAGCCGCACCGCCGAATACCTGATCTGCAATCCCTCCACGGAAAGGAAGAACCGATGACCGACTGCTTCATCTACGACACCGTGCGCACGCCGCGCGGCAAGGGAAAGAAGGACGGCGCGCTGCATGAAGTGACGGCACTGTCGCTCGCCACCCAGGTGCTGGAAGCCGTGCGCGACCGCAACAATCTCGACACCGCGATTGTTGATGACGTGGTGCTGGGCTGCGTTGATCCGGTGGGCGAGCAGGGCTCCAACATCGCGCGCATCGCCGTCCTGAACGCTGATTATGCNNTCGGGCGGCGCGTGGTCTTCCGACCCCTCGATTGCCATCAAGAGCTATTTCTCGCCGCAGGGCATTGGCGCCGATTTGATCGCAACGCTCGACGGCTTCTCGCGCGACGATGTCGACGCCTATGCCGTCGAGTCGCAGAAGCGCGCATCGAATGCCTGGAAGAACGGCTACTTCAAGAAATCGGTCGTGCCCGTGAAAGACGTGATCGGTCAGACGCTGCTTGACCGTGACGAGCACATGCGCCCCGACGCGACGATGCAGTCGCTGGCATCCCTCAAGCCGTCTTTCGCGCAGATGGGCGATTTCTGCTTCGACGCGGTTGCCACCCAGCGTTACCCGCAGGTGGAAGTGATGAACCACGTCCACCACGCCGGTAACTCGTCGGGCATTGTGGACGGCGCTGCGGCTGTTCTTCTTGGCAACAAGGAAGCGGGCAAGCGCACGGGCCTGAAGCCGCGCGCACGTATCCGCGCATTCGCCTCGATCGGCTCGGAGCCGTCGATCATGCTCACCGGCCCGGCCCTTGTGACCGAAAAGGTTTTGAAGCGCGCCGGCATGAAGACAACCGACATCGACCTCTATGAGCTGAACGAGGCGTTTGCCAGCGTCGTGTTGCGCTTCATGAAGGT
>DEIC01000066.1:2633-3871 GCA_002352285.1 Alphaproteobacteria bacterium UBA2784
GCCGAAAAGGTGGCGTCGGATGCGTCCATCAAGGGCCTCATCATCACCTCGGGCAAGACCAACGGCTTTTGCGCCGGTGCGGCGCTTGATGAGATGGAAAGCTCTGCCTCGGGTGCGGGTGCACCCAAGAGCGAGCAGGAACGCGTTGCCGAACGCTTCAAGGGCGTGATGCAGTTCCACCATCTGCTGCGCCGTCTTGAAACCTGCGGCAAGCCGGTCGTTGCGGCCATCAACGGCCTTGCCCTTGGTGGTGGTCTGGAAGTCACACTCGCCTGCCATTACCGCATCGTCGCGGATAATCCGAAGATCCAGCTCGGCCTGCCGGAATCGAAAGTGGGTCTCTTGCCCGGCGGCGGCGGCACACAGCGCCTGCCGCGCCTCATCGGTGCAGGCAACGCCTTGCCGCTCATCATGCAGGGCACCAGCCTTGATCCGGCAGCCGCATTGAAGCAGGGCGTGGTCCACAAGGTCGTACCTGCCGCTGCGCTGGTCGGCGAAGCGAAAAAGTGGATCAAGGAAACGCCCAACGCCAAGCAGCCCTGGGACGACGAGAAGTTCAAGGTGCCCGGCGGCGGTCCGCACAGCCCCGGCGGCAGCCAGACCTTCACCATGGGCAACGCACTCTTCCGCAAGACGGCGTACAACAACTATCCCGCCCAGCGTTACATCCTCTCCTGCGTTTACGAGGGCATTCAGGTTCCCATCGAAGCGGGCCTGCGCATCGAAGCGCGCTACTTCACCAAGCTCCTGATGGATCCCGCCTCGCGCAACATGATCCGTTCGCTCTTCCTGTCGATGCAGGAACTGGGCAAGGGCGCGCGCCGCCCCGAGGGCGAGCCGGAAACGAAGGTGAAGAAGCTCGGCATCCTCGGCGCGGGCATGATGGGCGCGGGCATCGCCTATGTGTCGGCGCAAGCCGGCATCGAGGTTGTGTTGCTCGACACCGCGCAGGAAGCCGCCGAGAAGGGCAAGGCCTATTCCGAAAAGCTGCTCGACAAGGCGCTGGAACGCGGCAAGACGACGCCGGAAAAGAAGGCGGAGCTTCTCGCCCGCATCAAGCCGACGACCAACTACGCCGACCTCGCCGGCGTTGACCTGATTGTCGAAGCCGTGTTCGAGACGCGCGAGATCAAGGCCGACGTGACGAAGAAGGCGGAGGCCGTGATTCCGGCAGGCGCGATCTTCGGCTCCAACACCTCAACATTGCCGATCACCGGCCTTGCCGAGGCGAGCGTGCG
>DEIC01000095.1 GCA_002352285.1 Alphaproteobacteria bacterium UBA2784
GGCCCGATGTTTGACCGCATCGACCTGCATGTTGACGTGCCCGCGGTCAAGGCGAGCGATCTTTCCTTGCCGCCGCCCGCCGAAGGCTCGGCCCAGGTGGCGGCGCGCGTGGGCCGGGCGCGCGACATCCAGCGCGCGCGTTACGAGGGCCATGGCCTGCGCACCAATGCGGAAGCCGACGGCACGTTGCTGGAAGAGGTGGCGGCGCCCGATGCGCCGGGCCGTGCCCTTTTGACGGAGGCCGCCGAACGCATGCGCCTTTCCGCGCGCGGCTATCACCGCATGCTGCGCGTGGCGCGCACCATTGCCGATCTGGAGGATCGCGAAAAGGTCACGCGCCTCCACGTCGCCGAAGCGCTTTCTTACCGGCGCCTGCAGTTGCAATAAGTCAGCTTAGGCTCCGCGCAGCGCGAAAAGGCCAAAAGCGAGGGCCGCAACGCCGAGCCAGAAAAGCTGAGGGCTGCCTTTGTTGTTGCCTTGCGCCCAATTCACAAAGTGCTCGCAATTCGAATCCAACGACCACTCCCGATTGGGCAAAGTGAGCGCGCGGTAAACGACTTGCTCACGGGTTAACCCCCCTTGATATGGGCGGAAATATACCCTTCGTCCGTCTCCAAATTCCTCAAGCGACTGATTGATAATGCCGCGGCCCTTCGAAAGTGAGCGCACAATGTATGGGTGCTCGGAAACCACTATCCCCCAATGGGTATAGATGCCCCTATTCACGTAAGCAGCATCTCCAATTTTCATTGTACGTTCTCCAGCAAAGAATCAGTAGATACTCCAACCGTAAGCTAAGGGTTCTAGACCCTGTCAAACGAAATCTGGCGACTTTGAAAAATAAAAGGGGCGCCCCGATGGAGCGCCCCCAATCATCCGTAAACGGATTGTCGTCAGTTCAGATTGACGCGTGCGCCAAATGAAATGTCGCTGCCCGAATGTTCCCATTCCAGGCCGCTGTCCTCGGGATCAGAGAACGTGTCATGCCAGCGATATTCGCCAAACAGGCTCCAGCGCTCGCTGACGGCCACACGCAGGCCTGCGATCAGCTGATACGCGAACACGGTATCGGTCAGGTCCGACGGATCGTAGGTGACGCTGGCAAAGCCAAGGCCGCCGCCCAGATAGGGATCAAGGCTGCCTTCGGTCTGGATGTTGTAGAGAAGGTTGCCCATGAACCGCCACTCATGCGTGTTGTTCGGCGAGCAGCACGAATAATCCATGCGGTCATACGAGATTTCGACTTCGCCATCCCAGTTGCCCCAAACCGCGCCACCAAGGGCGCCGCCGGCGTTCCAGCCCGAATCCATGTCGAACGTGCCGCCACCCCAGTCGAGTTCATCGATAAAGGTGAAACCGGCAAAACCCTCGACATACATGCCCTCGGCCATCGCCGGAGCAGACGCCAGCATGGCCGCCACAGCAGCCGAAGCCAGAAGCTTCTTCATATCAATCTCCCCAGTTTGAACACGTCTGAACACCCCGGCTCACCAGGGCGATTCGCCAAGGATACGCGCATTGAACAGAATGCGGGAGTGCAAGCCGCGCAACAGCTGGCCGGAATTGGTTAATTTATTGAAACACTTACATTTTCTTAAGTCCGAGCCGGGAGAATGGCTCTCCCGCCAACGCATGCGCGCTGGCATCTTTTGGCTTGCCCGCTCTTCATGCGTCTTCACCGCCTTCTTGCTCTCATCTTTGCGCTGGCTGCCGTGGCGGTGGCGGGATTGCTGCTGGCTGGGCGCTATATGGCAGGCGAGAGCCTGACGCCTGATCCTGTTCTTGTCGGCGCGTTTGCTGCCATTGGGGTCGGCGTCCTCTACATCGCGCTGACATCAGCGCAGAGCCGGCTGCGTGCCCTTTCAGGCCAGGCGGCGACATTGAAGCGCCTGTCGGACGTTCAAAAACTCACCGTCGAACGCCTGACGCTGGCCAATGCCGAATTGCGCGAGAGCGAGCAGCGTTATCGCGGTCTTGTCGATGCCATGGGCGACATCATTCTGCGCCGCTGGCCCGACGGACGGCTCACCTTTGTCAATGACGCGTTCTGCGCCGCCTTTGGCGTCAACCGCCGCGACATTCTGGGCGAAATCTTTGTGATGGAAACCCATCCCGACGATGGCGGCCGCCGGCGTGAGGAAATCGCGGGCACGCGCCGCGTGCGTTACGAGCGCCGCGTGAAAACGCTCGCCGGATGGCGCTGGTTTGCGTTTGAGGACTTCACGTTCATCGATGAGGCAGGTGCGATCACCGAAATCCAGTGCGTCGGCCGCGACGTGACCGAAGCGCGCGAAGCTGAGTCGGTTCTGAAAAAGGCGCGCGACCGCGCCGAAGAAACCAACCGCGCCAAGTCGATGTTCCTGGCCACCATGAGCCACGAAATCCGCACGCCAATGAATGGCGTGATCGGCATGACGCGGCTTCTGATGGATACAAGTCAGACGTCCGAACAGCGCGCCTATACGCTCGCCATCCGCCAGTCGGGCGAGGCGCTGGTCGATCTCATCAACGACATTCTGGACTTCTCCAAGATCGAAGCAGGCGGCATCGCGCTGGAGCAGAAGCCCTTTGCATTGCGGGAGCTGACCGATGGCGTTGCCGAACTTCTGGCCACGCGCGCCCACGACAAGGGCATCGACATTGCCGTTGACATTGATCCCGCCGTGCCCGAGCGCATTCTGGGCGATGATGGCCGCATGCGTCAGGTGCTCATCAACCTGGCGGGCAATGCGGTCAAGTTCACAAGTGAGGGCGGTGTCTCCATCCGCATGCGTGTGGAACATTCGCCTGCCGCCGCCGGGCCTGTGCTGCTCACCGAAGTGGAAGACAGCGGCATCGGCGTGCCGGAGGAGGCGCGCACCCGCATCTTCGCGCATTTCGAACAGGTAGATTCCTCTCACGCCCGCAAATATGGCGGCAGCGGCCTTGGTCTTGCCATTACGCGGCGCATCGTTCTGGCGATGGGCGGCGACATTGGCGTCTCGCCTGCCAAGACGCGCGGGTCGATCTTCTGGTTCACGCTGCCGCTTCTGCACGGCGCCTCGGCCCCGCCAGCGCCGCGCCCGCTCTCCTGCCGCATCCTTCTCATCACCTCCTCAACGGTGCTGGGCGAGGCCATGTCGAACCGTCTCAATGCCGCAGGCGCGCAGGTGTTTCTGACGCCCTCGGGCAGCGAGGCGGTGGCAAGCCTGATGGCGCTGCCTGCCGATGTCATTTTGATCGATCACCGGCTGGGGGATGGCGACGCAGAGAACTTCATCGGCGGCATCAGGCGCTTTGCGCCACATGCCCGCGTTATCGTGCTGCTGCCGCCCGGCCAGCGCAGCAGGCTGGAAAAACTGCGCCAGCTTGGCGTCCATGCCTATCACATCACGCCGGTCCGCCATGGCGCGCTGGAAGGGCGCATTGCAAGCCTGCTCGAAGGCGGGGCGTCTGCACCCGCCATCGCCACCGATGTCAATACACAGCCATTGCGCGCTTTGGCGGCGCAGGCCCGCATGCTCGACGCGCCGTCGGATCGGCCTCTTGCCCCGGCAGGTGAGCCGGATGCGCCGCGCCCGCTTCAGCTGCTTCTGGCGGAAGACAACGAGATCAACACGCTGCTGACTGTCTCGCTCATCAAGCGCATGGGCCATCATGTGGATGCCGTAAAAGACGGCAATGAAGCGGTCGCTGCCTTTGCCCGNNTACGCCGCACGCCGGTGATCGCACTCACCGCCTCTGTGATGGATGACGACCGCGCCACCTGCATGCAGGCAGGCATGGATGAATTCCTGACCAAGCCGCTGGATCCCGAAGCCCTCATCCGGGCGCTGGCGTCATTTGCCGGAACGAATGCCTCAGCGGCCTAATTGGTGGCTTTCACTGTTTGACCCGCCCGTGGCGTGCGCATCCATTCAAAGATGCACGCGATCACGGCGACAATGCCGATCATCGCCGTAATCTCGAAGACGGGGCCATAGCCGATCTCCTTGATCTCCTCGCCGATCCAGCCGCGCCCCAGCGTGCCGACNNGCGATGTTTTCACCCGTGATCGCCAGCATCAGACGCGCCATCCTGAGATCAGCGCCGAACCACGCAAAGACGCCGTCAAGCCCGGTTGCCGTCAGCACCGCATCAATGCCGGGTCCGCCATAGGCCAGATCGGCAAAGAGCAAGTTGGAGGCTGCCGCAATCGCCGCCCCCAGCGTCAGTGACGCCATGCGCCCCAGCACCACCAGACAGATCGCACCAAGCCCTACGCCTGCAATCGTCATGATGACGCCGAAGAGCTTGGAGGCAAAGGCGACCTCGCTGTTCGTGTATTGCAGCTCCTGAAGATAGAACGGAAAGGCAAAAGGCCCCCAGATCGAATCCGTGATGCGATAGGTGAGGATCAGGAACACGACCAGAATGGCGGCCAGCCCCAGCCGCGACATGATCTCCACAAACGGTGTGACGATCGCGCCATAAAGCCGGTCAACGCTGCGGTGCCCCGGCTGGGTTTTTGCTTTCGGTGACAGGCGCGAAAGCCACGCTGCCAGGGCGCAGGGGAAGATGACCGTTGCGGCCACAATCCACGGCCCCATCTCGCGCGTGAACAGCGCTGCGGCGGGCGGCTTGTCTGAGGTGACGGCAAGGATCATGAAATCGACAATGAAATAGATGCTGACCGCCCAGGCCGACAGGACAAGGCCAAGCGCGATCAGGCGCTGTTGCGGCGTGGTGCGTGCATCAACCGCGTGGCTCTTTTCTTCGGCCGCAAGATCGCGCGCAGGCTCGGGCGCAAAAAGCGTGGCAGTGGCGGCCAGCGCCATCACCAAAGCTGCAATCAGATAGACGTCGCTCCACGCCATCTGGTCGGCAAGGAATAGCGCGCCTGCACCACCCGCCAGTGACGAGGTGCGATAGCCGAACTGATAGACGGCCGAGAGAAGATCAAGCGGCGCCGCCGTGTCGGCGGCTTCAATGCGCCAGGTGTCGATGGAAATGTCCTGTGTGGCGGATACAAACGCCGCAAGCGTCGCCGCCGCCGCCATCAATCCCAGACCATGCGCCGGATCAGAAAGCGCGATGACGGCAATGCAGGCGGTAATGACAATCTGGCAGATCAGCATCCAGCCGCGCCGCCGCCCCAGCCGGCCAAAGCCCAGGGGCGGCGAAAGATTGACGGCGGGCGACCACAGAAACTTGAACGCGTAAGCAAGGCCGATCCACGACAGAACGCCGATCGTGGCAAGATCAACGCCCGCCGCTGAAAGCCATGCGTTCAGCGTGCCGATCAGCATCACGTTGGGAAAACCTGCTGCAAACCCCAGCGCCAGCATCACGCTTGTCTTGCGCCCGCCCAGCACGCGGCGTGCGCGCGCCACCATGGTATCGCCATCTGGCATGTTGGCAGAACCGGTCATGTGCAGGGGGCCTTTCAGGGCAGCAAATCAGAAACGGGCGGCAACGCTTGCCTGATTTGCTGCGGGGAGCAAGGGGGCGTGCGCGCCCGCCGCGCGTTTGCCTTAACCATCCGCCTGCTTTAGGTTCCCCGCTTTCCCTCCATCAGAACGCCGGGATCGCTATGGCGGTTGATGAAGTACCCGAGCCAGAAGACGAAAACCTCCTTGCCCGCGCGGGCAATCTGGAGGCGCGTCTGACAACAGACGTGGGCGAAATCCACGCGGCGCAGCGTCTGCGCTATGACGTCTTCTATCGCGAGATGTCGGCAATGCCCACGCCCGAAATGGCGCGTGAAGGCCGCGACTTCGACAAATACGACGACATCGTCGATCATCTGGTTGTCTTCGACCGTTCCACGCCCGGCGATACGCCGCGCGGCGCCGTCGTTGCCTGTTACCGCCTGTTGCGCAAGGCGGTGGCCGA
>DEIC01000127.1:0-551 GCA_002352285.1 Alphaproteobacteria bacterium UBA2784
TGGTCGGAGCGGCGGGATTTGAACCCACGACCCCCAGTCCCCCAGACTGATGCGCTACCAGGCTGCGCTACGCTCCGACCGATGCGTGAGGCCGGTTGGATGTGCCCGTGACTGGGGGTCTTTCGGGCATCCGGCCTTGCGCAAGGCGGCGGACTATAGGGGCGAGCCCCGCTCAAGGCAACGGCGGAAGCCCCTGCCCCAAGCCGGTATTTTCGTGATTTCAGGCCGCGCGCCGGGCCAGACGGTTGCGCTGGCCGTCAAACCAGCTGCGCAGATCAACAAGGCTGCCAAGCGCGCTCTGCATCGCGGCGCGCTGGTCGCCGTCCAGCGGCCCTGCCACCACCAGTGAGTTGAGCTCACCCGCCGGGCTCTGTGCACCGGCAAGTTCCGGCGGCAAGGCTTCGACCGGCGGCGGGGCAACCGGGGAACGTGCCCGCGCTGCCGAGCGGGTACGTGCAGGTGCAGCAGCGGCAAGCTGCGCCGCACGCCCGGTTTCCATCACGGCGCGCGCGCCCTGCTCCCGCAGAAGTTTCTGGACACCCTTGATCGTA
>DEIC01000127.1:738-34206 GCA_002352285.1 Alphaproteobacteria bacterium UBA2784
ACCAGAACGCGGCGCGGCTGGATAGGAACTTCTTCGCCGGTCTTGGGGTTGCGGCCCACGCGTCCGCCCTTCTGGCGCACCATAAACGTGCCGAATGACGAGAGCTTGACGGTCTGATCCGCAATGAGGGCCTTGGAAATCTCTTCCAGCACCTCTTCCACCAGAGCAGCGGAATCGTTCCGGGACAGGCCGACCTCATGGTAAACGGCCTCGCTCAAATCAGCCCGTGTCAGCGTCTTTTCAGCCATCGGTGCCTCCCTCGCGACTCGCAAAGGCTAGGCCCATAAGGATTTTCCGTCAATATCAATACGATAGCAGGCGAACTGAATCTGAACCCGTGCGGGCGCGTTTAATAGCGCAAAAGCGCCGATCCCCAGGTAAAGCCGCCGCCCATCGCCTCCAGCATCAAGAGCTGACCGCGCTGGATGCGCCCGTCTGCCACTGCCGTGGCAAAAGCCAGGGGCACAGAGGCCGCGGATGTATTGCCATGCTGTGCAATGGTCGAAATGAGCTTGTGCGCGGGCACCCCGAGCCGGCGGGCCGTGCCATCAAGAATGCGCTGATTGGCCTGATGCGGCACGAACCAGTCGATCTCTTCCGGCGACATGCGCACGGCGGCGAGCGAAGCCGTAATGGCGTTTGAAATGTTCACAACCGCATGCCGGAACACTTCCTTGCCCTGCATGCGCAGCTTGCCGACCGTNNGTCCAGTCGAGCAGGCGCGACATCATCTCTGCGCCAATCACAAGCACGCGCTGCGCCTGACCGCAGCGGATGAAATTGTCGGCAATCGACAGGGCATAGATGAAGCCGGAACAGACCGCCTGCACGTCAAAGGCTGCGCCGCGCGTCATGCCCAGCCGCGACTGAACAACTGTGGCGGTCGAAGGAAACGTGTCGTCGGGTGTGGTCGTCGCCAGAACAATCAGGTCGATGTCGGCGGCTGCAAGTCCGGCGGAAGCAAGGGCGTTGACCGCCGCCTCATAAGCCAGATCTGACGTGCGCATCGGCGGATCAGCGATGTAACGCTGGCGGATGCCGGTGCGCTCGGCAATCCAGGCGTCATTGGTGTCAACGATCCTGGCGAGGTCATCATTCGTCACCACACGGGGCGGCAGCGCCATACCGTGCCCCGCAACGCGCGAACGGATCACAGCCATCAGGCCGGGCCCGTTGACTGACCCGTTGCCGGAATGGCGGCCGCCATCCGCGCAATGTCGTGGTTGATTTTGTCGATAAGCCCGTGCTTGACGAGATCAATGGCCAGATCCACCGCCGTCGCAAAGCTGAGCGCATCNNCGCATCGCATCGCGCAGATATTTGGCGACCAGCTTGGCCGTGCCCTCCGCAGCCTTGAGCGCGATGTTGCCGGTAAAGCCGTCGGTCACCACCACATCAACAGTGCCGGCGGAAATGTCATCGCCCTCGACAAAGCCGCGGAAGTCGATCGGCAGCTTGAGCTCACGCAGCATCTGGGCTGCCGCCTTCACATCCTCGTTGCCCTTGATCTCTTCCGTGCCGACATTCAGAAGCCCGAGCGAAGGGCTGTCGAGGCCATAGATCGAGCGCGCAAACGCCTCTCCCATCACGGCGAACTCAACCAGCTGGCGTGCATCCGCACTGGCGTTGGCGCCCACATCCAGCACGATGGATTGTCCGCGCATGGTCGGCCAGATGGCAGCAATTGCGGGCCGTGCGATACCGGCCATGGTGCGCAGCTGGAACAGCGACATCGCCATCAGCGCGCCTGTGTTCCCCGCAGAGACGACGGCCTTGGCCTTGCCCTCTTTCACCGCATCGATGGCGCGCCACATCGATGTTTCTTTGCCGCGCCGCAGGGCCGCCGACGGTTTGTCGGCCATGCCCACGACATCGCTGGCGGGAACGATCACCACATCCTTCGCATCGGCGAGGTACTTCTTTGCCTGCACCAGCGGCTGAAGGCGCGCGGGATCGCCATGAAGCTGGAAGCCCACATAAGGGTGGCGTTCGCGCGTAAGCGCGACGCCCGCGACAATGGCGTCGGGAGCATTATCGCCGCCCATCGCATCAATGGAAACAATGAGACCGTCAACCGCCGCCATGGGCGTTATCGTCCTCTATGCGCTGGAGACGGGCGCCGCCTCACGCGGCAACCGCCAGCGGCTTACTTACTTGCTTGCCTGCGCTTCGACTTCACGGCCGTCATAGTGGCCGCAATGTCCGCACACATGATGCGGGCGCTTCAGCTCGCCGCAATTGCTGCACTCGACATACGAGGCAGCGGCCAGCGCGTGATGCGAACGGCGCATGTTACGCTTGGAGGGCGAGGTCTTTCTTTTGGGGACAGCCATGTCACCAGAAACTCCGGTTGCCGCTTTGCCTCAAGCCCGATGGCCGCAGAAAACGGCACGGGTAAACCGCCAAAGCGCGAGGGGGTGGTCAAATCAGGCGCGGATATGATCCGAATTGCCCCTGCGATGCAAGCACTTGGCTAGGTTTTTGAGGCCCCGGGCTTCTTCCCGGTCAAATCTTTCAACGCGTTGAAGGGATTTGGTTTTTTCGGTTCTTCGGCCGCGACAGGCTTTGCAGCTTCTTCCCCTGTGGCAAAAACGGCATCCGGTTTCCGTGGCCAGGCAGGCACGGCAAGGCTCAACTCCTCGGCCAGAATCGCGCCCAGATCAATGCTGCCTTGGGGAAGTTCCTCTGCATCGCTGTCGCTGTCATCGGGCGAAAGATCGATTTCGGCGCGCGCCGGGTGCGGCGCGGCAGCTGCGTAATGGCGCAGAAACGAGAGCGTCAGCACCTCGTCAAAGGCTTCGCCCGTAACACCACACAGCAGCGTAACAGTCGTTGTGCCGCTGCCTTCAATCGCCAGCCCGTCGCGTTGCCACAACCGAAGGTCGATTTCGGCATTGAGTGATTTGACACCGGGAACATCCAGCCAGACAGCAAGGCCCGCGCACTCCTGCGCGTTGGCGGCAATGCTCAGATGCTTCACGGTGCGGCCCGCATCGCGCACGGGAACATTGCGCCGGATACCCGGCTGACGTTGTGTCGCCACACTGCTCATGCATGTGCACCCGGTGCAGGCGGAAATGCAACGGCCTCAAAATCAAGAATGGCCGGACCAATTGCAGCAAGCCTGCTCGACAAGTCGGCGAGATAGGCTGCCATCACGCTCACGCCAGCTGCACTGGCATCGGCGCCACGAAAAAGGTTGCGCGCCACGACATCGCGACAGGCTTCAGACGTTCCGGCAGCAATCGCCTTCAGATAGGCCTGCAATCGGCCAAACCAGGCCTGGGTCAGCGTCTTCATGCGGCGTGGCACGCCCATGTCGCTGATGCCTTCCTCGCGCATGCCAATGTCGAGATTGGCGAACATGGCCTCCTCCAGCGCCCGCGCCGCCAGAATCCCGGCCTCGCCCTGTTGTCGCAGACCGTGCACGAAGGCGGCGACATGAAGCGCCATCAGGTCAAAGCGCCCGTCGATCGTATCGGCAACCCCGCCATCAAGGTAAAAGCCCGGCTGGCGGCATTGCACCATGACGCGGGCAAACAGCGCCTCGGCCCAGATTTTCTCATGCCGGGGTGCAAACAGCCGACGCACACGGGCTGCGGCGTCCACCAGAATCTTAGGAATTGGTAAGGTGATGCTCATTGCCTTGAAAATAGCCCCTCAAGGGGGTAGGTCAACCACAACGGGACAATTCGTGAAAGGCCCTTTGATGAACCGGATTGCCAAGCACCTTCTGGCCGGGATTGCGTTTGTGCTGCCGCTGGGCGCCTGCGCGCCGGTTGTGACCGAGCGCGGCTATATCGCCGATGTCACCAAGCAGGACGCCATCGTTGTCGGCACCGACACGGCGACAACGGTTGAGGCGGCCTTGGGCTCGCCCACAAACCGCTCCAGCTTTGGCGAGCGCACCTGGTACTATGTCTCGGCGACCGAGGAGCAATTCTCGTTCTACCGGCCGGAACATTCGTCGCGCCGCATCTTTGCGATCACGTTCGACGAGAACGATGTTGTTGCGCGCACCGAAACCTATGGGCTTGAGGATGGCCGCATCGTGGCCTTCAACGACGAGGAAACGCCCAGCCGCGGCCGTGAGCTGACCTTCCTCCAGCAGATGTTCGGCAATGTCGGCAAGGCGCCGGTGCCAACCTCTGAAAGCGGCGATCGCTGATCCTGCTGCCAGCGCGAAATGAAAAGGGGCGGTTCTTGCGAACCGCCCCTTCCCTTTTGGCTTGCGCGTATCAGTGCGCAAGGATCGCCAGCAGCAGCAAGGCTACGATGTTCGTGATCTTGATGAGCGGGTTGACCGCAGGACCAGCCGTGTCCTTGTAGGGGTCGCCGACCGTATCGCCGGTAACCGACGATTTGTGGGCGTCCGAACCCTTGAAGTGCTTCACGCCATCCTTGTCGGTAAAGCCGTCTTCAAACGACTTCTTGGCGTTGTCCCACGCGCCGCCGCCCGAGGTCATCGAGATGGCGACGAAAAGGCCTGTCACGATCACGCCCAGCAGCATGGCGCCAACCGCCGAGAACGCCGCGCTCTTGTCGGCAATCGACAGCACGACATAGTAGAGCACGAACGGCGACAGCACCGGCAGAAGCGACGGCACGACCATTTCCTTGATCGCAGCCTTGGTCAGCATGTCCACGGCGCGGCCATAGTTCGGCTTCGACGTGCCGGCCATGATGCCCTTGTCTTCGCGGAACTGGCGGCGGACTTCCTCCACCACCGACTGCGCCGCGCGGCCCACGGCCGTCATGCTCATGCCACCGAACAGGTAGGGCAGCAGACCGCCAATGAAGAGGCCGATCACCACCCACGGGCTCGCCAGGCTGAAGTCAGGAACGACGCCCGCGAAATACGGATAATCCGCAGCGTTCGAGGCAAAGAAGCTCAAATCCTGCGTATAGGCCGCAAACAGCACCAAGGCGCCCATGCCGGCCGAACCGATGGCATAGCCCTTGGTCACGGCCTTGGTGGTGTTGCCAACGGCGTCAAGCGCGTCGGTCGTCTTGCGCACTTCCTTGTCGAGACCTGACATCTCGGCGATGCCGCCCGCATTGTCCGTGACCGGACCAAACGCGTCGAGCGCCACGATCATGCCGGCAAGCGACAGCATCGTCGTCACCGCAACCGCAACGCCAAAGAGGCCAGCCATCGTGTAGCAGCCCACGATGCCCGCAACGATGGTGATCACCGGCAGCGCCGTTGACTCCATCGAGACGGCAAGGCCCTGGATGACGTTCGTGCCGTGACCCGTCACCGACGCCTGCGCCACCGAAACAACCGGGCGATAGCCGGTGCCGGTATAGTATTCCGTGATCCACACAATGGCGGCGGTCACCGCCATGCCGATCACGCCGCAGATATAGAGGTGAAGGCCCGTGAACGCCTGATCCGATCCGGCCGGAATGAAGCGCGTGTCCATGCCCAGCACGTAATCGGTAACCGGCCACAGGGCGGCCAGTGAGAACACGCCCGTGGCGATCAGGCCCTTGTAGAGGGCGCCCATGATGTTCTGCTTCTTGCCCAGACGCACGAAGAACGTGCCCAGGATCGAGGTGATGATGCACGCGCCGCCAACGGCGAGCGGATAAAGCATTGTCGAGGTTTCAGCCGCACCCGAGAAGAAGATCGCGGCAAGAACGATGGTCGCAACTGCCGTCACCGCATAGGTTTCGAACAGGTCGGCCGCCATGCCGGCGCAGTCGCCCACGTTGTCGCCCACGTTGTCGGCAATCGTGGCCGGGTTGCGGGGATCATCCTCGGGAATGCCCGCTTCAACCTTGCCCACCATGTCGCCGCCCACGTCGGCCCCCTTGGTGAAGATGCCGCCGCCCAGACGCGCGAAGATCGAAATCAGCGACGCGCCAAAGCCCAGCGCCACAAGGCCGTCGATCAGCACGCGGTCATCACCGCCCATGCCAAGGCCAAGCGTCAGGAACATGTAGTAGCCCGTCACCGCCAGCAGTGCGAGGCCCGCCACCAGCATGCCGGTGATGGCGCCCGCCTTGAACGCGATGTTGAGGCCGAAGGCGAGGCCCTTGCGCGAGCCTTCCGCTGTGCGCACGTTGGCGCGCACCGAAACCGTCATGCCGATGTAGCCGGCGATGGCGGACGCCACTGCGCCAATCACAAAACCGATGGCCACATAGGTGCCCAGCGCCCACAGCAGCAGCCCGGCCACAACCACGCCCACAAAGGCGATGGTCGTGTACTGGCGGTTGAGGTAAGCGCGCGCGCCTTCCTGAATGGCCGCAGCGATTTCACGCATGCGGTCGTTGCCGGTTGACGCCGACATCACGGAACTGGTTGCCCAGGCCCCGTAAAGCAGCGAAAGCGCGCCGCAGCCGATCACCAGCCACAGCATCATTTGCGTATCCATGTCATGTCCCCTTGGGTCTCAAATGCCCGTGCCCGGGCCCCCGGAATGGGCGGGGTATATGCCAAAGGAAGGGGGGCGACGCAAACCCGGAATCAGGGAATTTCAGGGTTTTCCGCGTGTTATCGGCAAAAGAGCGGCCCTAATGGCCGCTCGCATGGGCTTCCGCGTGGCCCGCATCGCTGTCTGTGGCGGGCGCTTCGGCAGTCTCGGCCTCGTCGCCGAAGCTGATGTCGATCACCACACCCGGGCCCAGAACCGAATCACAGACCTTCATCAGCCGCCGTTTGAGCCCCTCGCCGTCGATGCGCTTGGGATCGCCATTGAGCGCGATGGAGGCGCGATGCACCTCCCGCACAAAACCATCCTGCACAAAAGCAACCTTTTCGCGGATGACGAGCGCGTCTTCAAAGCTCGCCGCCTCCAGTTTCACGCGCAGATAGGCGTAGGAATATAGGCGCTGATTGACGGTGATCGGCGCCACCAGCATCGGCATCTCGACAATGCCGTCATTGGATTCAAGCGGCCCAAAGCTCTCGCCTTCTTCCTCGCCCTCTTCCGCCGCGTGATCCCCTTCCTCGGGCGCAGCCTCGCTTTCAGCAAAGGCAGCACGCGCAAGTGTCAGCTGCATGCCAACGCCAAGGAGGCATGCCAGCAGAAGGGCCAGAGGGATTGAGCGGGCGCGGATCATCCATTGATCCTAGTGCCGACGCGTTAACACGCTGTTGACGATTGACGCGGCGGGGCGATCAGAAATGCTCAAATCCGCCGCGCGGCAGGGTGACAGGCAGGTTTTCCGGGTCAAAGACTGAAACGCCGCCGCCTTTGGTGATGGCGCCTATCACGCTGACGCGCACCCCCGTTGTTTCCGCCAGACGCATCACGCTTGCCCGCCGGGACTTCGGGATCGTGAACAGAATTTCGTAGTCATCGCCTGCCTGGATCGCATCGTGCCGGATCTGCAGTTTGTGGCGCGCAATTCGTGTCAGCGCCGGAGAAAGCGGCACGGAATCCAGGAAAAGCTGCGCGCCCACTCGCGACGCCGCGCAGAGTTTTTCAAGATCGGCAACAAGCCCGTCCGACACATCCATCGCCGCATGTGCAAGCCCTGCCAGTTTCTGCCCGAAGGCAACGCGCGGCTGCGGCACATGATACCGGCCAATGAAATGACGCCGCGCCGCAATGCCCATCGCTGGCGCGCGGCCCTGAAGGCAGGCAAGCCCCATGCCTGCGTCGCCGATGCTGCCCGTGACCATCACCAGATCACCGGGCTTTGCGCCCTTGCGGCGGATCATGCGGCCCCTGGAAACAAGACCAAACATGGTGACAGAAAGCGTCAGTGGCCCTGGCATCTTCACCGTGTCGCCGCCGATGAGGGCAATGCCAAAGCGGCGTTGATCCGCCTTCAAGCCGCGCGCGAACGCCGATAGAAAGCGGTCATCGCGCTTGGGCAGCGCCAGCATCATCACATAGGCAATGGGCCTTGCGCCCTTGGCCGCCAGATCAGAGAGATTGACGCGCAGCAATTTCTGCGCAAGCAGCTGGGGCGGATCGCCGGGCAGAAAATGCACGCCTTCAACCAGCGCATCCTTGGTGACGACGAGTTTTGCACGCCTGGAAACGGAAAGCAGCGCCGCATCATCCAGAAGATCAAACGCGCCCGCCGCGTCACGCGCAAGCGGCGCAAGATAGCGCGCGATCAGGCCAAACTCGCCCGACGACACACGCGCCTGCCTGTCAGCCCTGCTCCCCATGCATGTCCTTGGCCCGCAACCGGCGCGCCAGTGCATCCAGCACGCCATTGATGAAGCGCACTTCGGCATCGTCAAAGAAACTGTCGGCGATGCTGACATATTCGTCGATGACGACGCGCGGTGGAACGCTGCCCGCCGCCAGAAGCTCAAACACGGCCGCCCGCAGAATGGCGCGCACCGTTGTGTCGAGCCGCGGCAATGTCCACCCTTCCGCCAGCTGGCTTTCGATGGTGCGGTCAACTTCGATCTGGCGATCAGCCACGCCGCGCATCAGGAAAGTGAAGTGGTCATCATCCGCCTCACCCAGCGTCTCGGGTCCGCCCGCACCCAGATGATGATTGAGGAAGTCCTCAATCACGTCTTCCAGCTCATCGCCCGCAATGTCCATGCGATAGAGCGCCTGCACGGCAGCCAGCCGCGCGCGATAGCGCAGCGTGCGCAAGGGCGTTGAATGTTCCGGCGTCTCAGCCATGGGCCAACCGCTTCTTGAGCGCCATCATGGCCAGACACGCCGCGGCCGCTCCGCCGCCTTTGTCGAGATCAGAAGCCTTGGCCCGCGCCCAGGCCTGATCCTCGTTCTCGACCGTGATGATGCCATTGCCGATGGCAAGCCCGCGCGAGATCGTCAGGTCCATCAGCCCGCGCGCACTTTCATTGGAGACAATGTCGTAATGCGTCGTCTCGCCGCGAATGACGCAGCCCAGCGCAACATACCCGTCATAGCGGCCTGTTTCGCCTGCCCACGCGATGGCCGCAGGAATTTCCAGCGCGCCCGGCACCGTGATCGTTTCAAAAGAAGCGCCGGCCTTGCTCAGGGCCAGCGTCGCGCCTTCCAGAAGCGCATCCGCGATATCGTCGTAAAATCGCGCTTCCACAATCAGCACGCGCGGCTTGGTGCTCATTTGCCCTTCTCCTGCGTGATCGCGCGCTGTTCAACAACCTTCAGGCCATAGCCATCAAGCCCGACGATCTTTTTTGACGGCGACCGCGTGAGAAGAACCATTTCGCTGACACCCAGATCAAGCAGGATTTGCGCTCCCACGCCGTAATCCTTCAGGGGTTCGCTGTCTTTCTGCGGATTGGTGCGCATCAGAAGGTCGGAGACATAGGTGGAGCGCGACTCCCGGATCAGAACGATCACGCCCCTGCCCGCCTCCTCGATCATGCGCATCGACTGGCGGATCAGATCATCGCGCCCGTGCGCCGAACCCAGAAGATCGTCGAACACGTTGGTGGCGTGCATGCGCACCAGCACAGGTCCGGGGGCAGAAAGATCGCCCTTCACCAGCGCCAGATGCTCGGCATATTCCAGCGTATTGATATAGACGCAGAGCTTGAAGTGCCCGCCATGCACGCTGTCGAATTCGGTCTCGATTGCGCGATGGATGAAATGGTCATAACGGCGGCGATATTCGATCAAATCTTCAATCGTACCCACCTTGAGGCCATGGAACTGCGCGAATTTCACAAGGTCCGGCAGCCGCGCCATGGTGCCGTCATCATTCATGATCTCGCAGATCACGCCAGCGGGATAGAGCCCGGCCAGCCGCGCAATATCGACTGCCGCTTCGGTATGGCCCGTGCGCACCAGAACGCCGCCCGAGCGCGCCACCAGCGGAAACACGTGACCGGGCGAGACGATGTCGTCTGGCCCTTTCGTCGGATCAATCGCCACCGAAATCGTGCGCGCACGGTCATGCGCCGAAATGCCGGTGGAAATGCCCTCTTTCGCTTCAATCGAAACCGTGAACGCCGTGCCATGGCGCGTGCCGTTGTGCGAGGCCATGGGGCCAAGTTTCAGCTGCTCGGCGCGGTCTTTGGTGAGCGCAAGGCAGATGAGGCCGCGCCCGAAACGCGCCATGAAGTTGATCGCCGCTGGCGTTGCCATCTGCGCCGGGATGACAAGGTCGCCCTCGTTCTCGCGGTCCTCGGCATCGACAAGAATGAACATCTTGCCGTTGCGCGCATCCTCAATCACCTCTTCGATGGAGGCGATATAGTCTGTGTAGTGCTTCATGGGCGCACCCCGCCGGGCAACAGGCGCTCGACATAACGCGCCAGCGCATCGATTTCGAGATTGACCATCCGCCCCGGCGCGAGCGCGCCCAGCGATGTGACACTCTGCGTGTGCGGAATGAGATTGACGCCAAAGCGCGTGCCCGCAACGTCATTGACCGTCAATGAAACGCCATCAATACAGATGGAACCCTTGGGCGCGATGTAACGCATCAGCGTTTCAGGCGCCTCTATCTCAACGCGCAGCGATTGCGCATCACGCTCAGCCGATACCACGCGCCCCAGCCCATCGACATGGCCGGTCACGATATGGCCGCCCAGCTCGTCGCCCACGCGCAACGCGCGCTCCAGATTGACGCGCGTGCCCGGCTTCCATGTGCCGATGTTTGTGCGCGACAGCGTCTCGCCCGAAACCTCAACCGCAAACCATGTCTCGTTGCCTGTCACGCCGCGCGCCACAACCGTCAGGCACGGACCTGAACAGGCGATGGATGCGCCAATCGCAATGCCCGCCGCTTCATACTGCGTGGTGATTTCAATGCGCGTGTCACCGGGCCGCGAGATCGCGCGCACAGTGCCAAGATCAGTGATGATGCCGGTAAACATGGCGCGTCTTTTAAGCTCTTGGGCGGAAGACTTCCACCACATCATCGCCAAGTGTCGTCACGGATTCGAGCCTGAAACGGCGGACCGCTGCCATTTCCCTTGCGCCAAGCTGCGACGTTGCGGCAAGCCCGTCAGCGCCAATCAGCGCCGCCCCGCGATAGGCGTAAAGCACATCCACCAGGCCCGCGCGCAAGAATGCGCCCGAAATCGTGCTGCCGCCTTCAATCAAAAGTCGCGTAACGCCCTTGGCCGAAAGCGCTGACAACATCGCCACCGGTTCGGGCCGTTCTTGCCCACCGGAAAGCGAAGTGTCCAAGACCAGAACTTCACCATGGTCTTTGCTTTCGGCAAGCCGCTTCGGCAGCGTGAAGGGCCGCGTGCCTGCGGCAACAACGCGCAGCGGACTGCGCGCCTCCAGACCCGGAATGCGGCATGTCAGAAGCGGATCATCCGCCAGCGCCGTGCCAGCGCCAATCAGAATCGCATCAGACTGCGCCCGCAGCATGTGACCGTGTGCGCGCGCCGCCTCGCCCGTGATCCATTGGCTTTGACCGCTGGCGGTTGCGATGCGCCCGTCGATCGACATGGCAATTTTGAGTATCACCAGCGGACGATTCTGCGTCACGCGCAGAATGAAGCCTTCATTGAGCAGAAGGGCTTCACGTTCCATGACGCCGGTGAGCACCGCAATGCCCGCCTCGCGCAACATTGCGTGGCCCTTGCCTGCAACGCGCGGATCAGGATCCTGTGCGGCAGAGACCACACGCGAGACACCGGCCGCAATCAGCGCCTGCGCGCACGGGCCGGTGACCCCGTGATGCGCGCACGGTTCCAGCGACACATAGGCGGTCGCGCCGCGCGCACGTGATCCTGCTTGGGCAATGGCTTCTGTTTCCGCATGCGGGCGCCCGCCCTTCTGTGTCCAGCCGCGCCCGGCGACAAGACCGTCACGATCAACAATGACGCAGCCAACGGCGGGATTGGGTGAAACCTGGCCCAACCCGCGCCGCGCAAGCGACAACGCCAGCGCCATAAAGCGCAGATCAGCTTGGGATGCGGTCTGGCCCTTCAGGCTCAATCCTTCGCGCCATATTGCTGTCCGATGAAGTCCTCGAAATCCTTGGCTTCACGGAAGTTCTTGTACACCGAGGCAAAGCGCACATAGGCCACGGGATCAATGCCCGCCAATCCCTCCATCACCAGCTGGCCGATAACGGAACTCTGGATTTCGCTTTCGCCCATGCTCTCAAGGCGGCGCACGATGCCGTTGACAAGGCGCTCAATGCGCTCGGGATCAACCGGACGTTTGCGCAACGCATGTTCGATGGAGCGCAAGAGCTTCTCGCGGTCAAACGCTTCGCGCCGGTTGTTCTTTTTCAGAACCATCAGCTCGCGCAGCTGCACGCGCTCAAACGTTGTGAAGCGCGCACCGCACGCCGTGCAGAAGCGGCGGCGGCGGATCGCCGAATTGTCTTCGGTCGGACGGCTGTCCTTTACCTGTGTATCTTCATTGCCGCAGAAGGGGCAGCGCATGACGGGGCCTCAGCCGTAAATCGGGAACCCGCGGCAAAGGGCGATGACCTCACCCTTCACGCGCGACGTGACTGCATCAAGATCATTCGATGTGCCCAGCGCGTCCACCACATCGGCAATCCAGTTGCCGACCTGGCGGAACTCGGCCACGCCAAAGCCGCGCGTCGTCGCCGCCGGGCTGCCCAGACGCACGCCGGATGTGATGGCGGGCTTTTCCGGGTCAAACGGGATGCCGTTCTTGTTGCAGGTGATGTGCGCGTGCTCCAGCGCCTTCTCCGCCTCGTTGCCCTTGGCGCGCTTGGGCCTCAGATCAACCAGCATCACATGCGTGTCGGTGCCGCCAGAGACGATATCAAGGCCGCGGCTGCGCAGCGTTTCTGCAAGCGCCTTGGCATTTTCAACAACCGCGCGCGCATAAAGCTTGAATTCGGGCTTCAAGGCTTCGCCGAAGGCAACCGCCTTGGCGGCGATCACATGCATCAACGGCCCGCCCTGCAATCCGGGGAACACCGCCGAGTTGATCTTCTTGGCAATGTCCTCGTGATTGGTCAGCACCATGCCGCCGCGCGGACCGCGCAGTGTCTTGTGCGTTGTGGTCGTCACGACATGGGCGTGATCGGCGGGATTGGGATGAACGCCACCCGCCACCAGCCCGGCGAAGTGCGCCATATCGACCATGAAGAACGCACCCACAGCGTCCGCAATCTTGCGGAACCGGGCAAAATCAATGGTGCGCGGATAGGCCGAACCGCCTGCAATAATGATCTTGGGACGGTTTTCGTGCGCCAGCCGCTCGACTTCATCCATGTCGATGAGATGCGTGTCGGGCTTGACCGTATAGGGAACCGGCTTGAACCACTTGCCCGACTGGTTGGCAGGCGAACCATGGGTCAGGTGCCCGCCTGCCGCCAGATTGAGGCCCATGAACGTATCGCCCGGCTGCATCAACGCCATGAACACGGCCTGATTGGCCTGCGCACCTGAATGCGGCTGCACATTGGCGAACTTCACATTGAACAGTTTGCAGGCGCGCTCAATCGCCAGCGACTCGGCGACATCGACGAACTCGCAGCCGCCGTAATAGCGTTTGCCCGGATAACCTTCCGCGTATTTGTTGGTAAGAACCGATCCCTGCGCCTCAAGCACCGCGCGGCTGACAATATTTTCCGACGCAATCAGTTCAATTTGATTCTGCTGGCGCTCCAATTCCCGGCTGATGCTGGAGAAAAGGGCCGGATCACTGTCAGCCAGTGCGCGCGAAAAGAAATCGTGATGCGTAGAACCGGAACTTGCCGAATGGGTTGCGCTCATGGACCGCCTGCGCCCGATAGTTGAATGGAAACAGCGCGATGGCCGCAAGGCGTGACGCCCTCCTGCCTGCTGTTGCCATGGTGAAGACCGTGGAGGGCGACTTATAGCGCAGCAAATCACCGGCTGCACCATATCTTGTCGTCAAAGGCGCGACATTTTTTGAGGCGCAACCGGTGCGATCATCCGTTCAGGCGAAACATTTCGCCGCATCGCTTCACGCGCGCAACGTGCAAATGAACAGGATTTTAGAAAAGTTCCAAGTTGTGACGTAAAGTTCAATCAATCAGGGGTATTCAAACTATTGCATCAAGTCATCAAGGGGACTAACCCCATAACCGTTCCTGTAACTCTTGCCAAAGATGAGGATATCTTGGCCGCTTCTGAAGACAAACTGACCAGCCGTGCCGGCAATCTGCTGGAGCTCGCCTCCGACATCGTCGCCGCCTACGTCTCCAACAACGAGACGCCGCCTGCCGAAGTGCCCACCATGCTCCGCACGGTGTTCGCGACTTTGGGCCAGCTGACCGATGCTCACTCCACGCAGATCGCAACCCGTGATCCTGCCGTGCCGGTGGCCAAGTCGGTGACCCCCGACTACATCATCTGCCTCGAGGACGGCAAGAAGCTGAAAATGCTCAAGCGCTACCTGCGCACGCACTACAGCATGACCCCCGAGCAATACAAGACGAAATGGAATCTGCCGCCGGATTATCCGATTGTTGCGCCAAATTATGCCAAGCGCCGTTCGGAGTTCGCCAAGAAGATCGGGCTTGGCCGCGTTGCTGGTTCAAAGCCGCGCGGACGCAAGCGCAAGGCGTAATCTCTGTTCAGTGCCGGAAATGGAAAAGGGGGCACCTGATTGCCCCCTTTTCTATGCGCGCCCCTTTTTGAATGCGCATGCAGCGCACGTGATGCCGGTCATTTGCGGGCAAGAACCCGCTCCAGCTTTGCCGCTGCGAGCCGCTTCATATCGCTCTCCATCGCATTGGCCGGACAGATCGTCGAGACTTCCGTGCCTGTCGTCACGTCAACGGCCGTGACCTTCACGCTCGCACCAAAGCGGATGAACTCGAAAATGACTTCGCGCTTCTGGCCGGGAGCCATCGGCCCCTTACGCCGCGCGCCGGATGTTGAGGCGCGTCCACGCCGCATCCAGTGCCGCAATCAGCCGGTCGATGCACGCATCATCGTGATTCGGCGACGGGGTAAAGCGCAGCCGCTCTGTGCCGCGCGGCACGGTTGGATAATTGATCGGCTGCACATAGATGCCATGCTCGTAAAGCAGCCAGTCCGACACCTGCTTGCAGCGCACCGGATCACCCACCAGCACCGGCACGATATGGCTGACGGATGAGGCCATCACCGGCAATCCTGCCGCCAGCATGCGGCGCTTCAGCGTCTCGGCACGTTCGGCCAGCGCCAGGCGCTCGGTATTGCTTGATTTCAGGTGACGCACACTTGCCAGCGCCCCTGCGGTCAACACCGGCGAAAGCGACGTCGTGAAAATGAACCCCGGCGCATAGGAGCGCACGGCATCAACAACCGCCGAACTCGCCGCGATATAGCCGCCCATGACGCCAAAGGCTTTGGCAAGCGTGCCCTCGATGATGTCGATGCGATGCATGACGCTGTCGCGCTCGGCCACCCCGCCCCCGCGCGGCCCGTAAAGGCCAACCGCATGCACCTCATCAAGATAGGTCAGCGCATTGTACTTGTCGGCAAGATCGCAGAACCCGGCCAATCTGCCGATATCGCCATCCATCGAATAGACGGACTCAAACGCAATGATCTTCGGCGCCGTCGGATCATCTGCAAGGATCAGCTCCTCCAGATGCGCCAGATCATTGTGGCGGAACACGCGGCGCAGCACGCCCGCATGGCGGATACCCTCGATCATCGAGGCGTGATTCATTTCATCGGAATAGATGATGCACCCCGGCAGAAGCCGCGCGATCGTGGAGATCGTGGCGTCATTGGCGATGTAGCCCGACGTAAAGATCAGCGCGGACTCCTTGCCGTGCAGATCGGCCAGCTCCTGCTCCAGCTCAACATGATAGTGCGTCGTGCCCGAGATATTGCGCGTGCCGCCCGAGCCTGCGCCGACCGCATCAATGGCGGCATGCATCGCCGCCATCACTTTGGGATGCTGTCCCATGCCGAGATAGTCGTTGGAGCACCACACAGTAATCGGAATGCGGCCTTGCGGCGTGACATGCGTAGCATGCGGAAACGCGCCACGCTGACGCTCAATGTCGATAAAGACGCGATAGCGGCCCTCGCGCTTCACGCGGCCAATCGCATCCTGGAAGAGCCGTTCGTAGTTCATGGTCCTCTCAAGGCCAGCCTTCCGCCCAAGGCGCGCGACGCACACCAGAAGCGGCATGTTCGGGGGCAAATCCTTTTATGACAAGGGCCAACCCTTACAATGCGTTGTGTCAGCTTCATTGATTGAAGTCATCGCGGCATGGTTGCGCAGTGCTTCACGAAGCCGGGATGCCGCGCTTGTTAAGAATCTCTCGCAACAATCGCGGGCGATCAGTCACCAGACCGTCCACGCCCAGATCAATAAGCCGCTCCATGTCGGCGGGCTCATTCACCGTCCAGACATGGACCGGAATGTTGCGGCGATGCGCAGCGCGGATGAAAGCGCGATCCACCAGCCGGATGCGGCCATGCCGCTCCGGCACCTGTGCGCAGGCGCCACCAATGGCGCGCACGGGCAGCCGGAACTTGGCCATGAACAGCCGCGTCACCTCGCCCGGCGGAAGCGACGTGCAGATCTTGCCCGCAAACGCTGCCCGCATCCGCTGCACCCGCGCATCCGAAAAGGCGCCAAGGCAGACCCGATCCTCAACCCCAAGCCGTTTGATGAGGTCGATCAGCGGTTCAACCGCCCCGTCATGCTTGGCGTCGATGTTGATTCGCGCCTTCGGAAACGCGGTCAGTATGTCTTCGAGGAGCGGGATCGCATGATCGCCATCCACCCGCGCCTGCCTGACCGTGGACAGATCGGTCTCCTCGATCATCCCTTTTCTGTCGGTCACCCGGTCCAGCCGGTCATCGTGGAAAGCCAGAAGATAGCCGTCGCGCGTCGCATAGGCGTCGGTTTCCAGATAGGTGCAGCCGCTGCGCACCGCATTTTCAAAGGCGGCCATCGTATTTTCAGGCGCTTCCAGTGCCCCGCCACGGTGGGCGATACACAAAAAGCCACTATGTTCCAGATAGCCGAACCGCGCGCTCATGAACCTGCTGCCCACACGAAAGCCTCACACCCATGACCTTTACCAAAGAACTCATCACGGCGGGAGGTTTTGCTTTTCTCCTGACTCTGGCGATCATGCTGTGCCTCTGGGTTATCAGCCTGCGCCTGAAAGACGTGAGTTTCATCGACGCCTGGTGGGGCCCCGGCTTTGCGGTAATCGCACTGTTCGCGCTGATTTACGCAGCAGGTCCGGGATTTCGTCCTGCACTGGTTGCCGCCTGCGTCTGTCTTTGGGGCATTCGCCTTGGCCTTCATCTTTTCACACGCTGGAAGAACGGCCCCGGCGAAGACGCACGTTATGCCGCGATGCGCCGCAAAGCCGGGGGGCGCTTTGCGCTGCGCTCGCTCTATATGGTCTTCATTCTGCAGGCAGTGATCATGTGGGTGGTCTCATTGCCTGCGCAGGCGGGAATCGTGCAGCCAGCCCTCATGCCCTTCGGTGCCTGGGATATTGCAGGACTTGCGCTTTTCGCCACCGGATTTCTGTTTGAGACAATCGGCGATGCGCAGCTGCGCCGCTTCAAGGCCGACCCGGCAAATCACGGCAAGGTGCTGGCCACAGGATTGTGGGCTTGGACGCGCCACCCGAACTATTTCGGCGACGCCTGCATGTGGTGGGGCATCTTCGTGATGGCTGCGGCCAATCCGGACAATCTATGGACCATCATCGGACCAGTCGTGATGACCTGGTTCCTGGTTTCAGTTTCCGGCAAGGCGCTCTTGGAGCACGGCCTCAAGAAATCAAAGCCCGGCTATGCGGAATATATCGCGTCCACCAGCGGGTTTTTCCCGCTGCCGCCGCGCCGCAGAAAACCGGGTTGATCAGAGCCGGAAGCGGATCTGGTCCGACCAGAAGCGTTCCAGCTTCTTGAGGGCCGCATTGATTGTGGTCAGGTCGTCGGCGCCGACGCCACCCACCTTGTCCACCGACAAAGTGTGCCGGTCAAACAGGTTGGAGACCAGCTTGTGAACCTGACGGCCACGCTCGGTCAGGCGCACGCGCACCGACCGGCGATCACTCTCGGAGCGGTTGTGATGGATGTAGCCCATCTCGACCAGCTTCTTGAGATTGTACGACACATTCGAGCCCAGATAGTGCCCGCGCGTGCGGATCTCGCCCGCCGTCATCTCGGCATCGCCGATGTTGAAGAGCAAAAGCGCCTGCACGGAGTTCACGTCCTGCGGGCTGGAGCGCTCCAGTTCGTCCTTGATCACGTCGAGCAGCTGGCGGTGCAGACGCTCAATGCGGTTGAGCGTCTCCAGATAGCGCGGCTTCAGTTCCGCACGCTGCGGATCAACAGGCTGCGCTTCCGCAGCGCGGGTCTTGGCAAGGTGCGGGGACGCGTGGCTCATGGGGGGCTCCGGTACGCATGAACTGGGGACTTGGCCCCAAATTACCTGTCCACGTCTTTCCGAAGCCTTGAGGAAGATGTTTAACGAATGCCTTTCAAAAACCGGATAATTCCAGAGAAATCATCGCCGCCTTTGCCCGCTGCATCCATCAGCGCATAAAGCTGTGTGGCGTGCGCACCCAGTGGCGTTGCGGCCCCTGACCCCTGCGCAGCCGCCTGTGAAAGCTTGAGATCTTTGAGCATCAGCGACGCCGCAAATCCCGGCTTGTAATCGCGATTGGCGGGCGATGCGGGTACCGGCCCGGGCACCGGGCAATACGAGGTCAAAGACCAGCACTGGCCCGAGGAGGTCGATGCGATATCAAACAGCCGCTGCGCATCAAGCCCGAGCTTTTCGGCCAGCACAAAGGCCTCGCTGACGCCGATCATCGAGATCGCCAGCAGCATGTTGTTGCAGATTTTGGCCGCCTGCCCTGTGCCCGCGCCGCCTGCATGAACGATGTTCTTGCCCATCGCCGAAAGAATGGGTTTGGCCCGCGCGAAGGCACTGTCGCTGCCACCCGACATGAAGGTGAGCGTGCCAGCCGCAGCGCCTGCTGTTCCGCCCGAAACCGGCGCATCAACGAATTCCTGCCCCGCCTCTGCCGCGGCGGTGTGAACCGAGCGCGCGCTGTCAACATCAATGGTCGATGAATCGATAAAGAGCGTGCCCTTCGCCGCTGCCGCAAGAATGCCGATGGCGCCCAGATAGACCGCACGCACATGCTGGCCTGCGGGCAGCATGGTGACAACGGCATCCACGCCCTTCACGGCGTGATGCGCGCTCGCCGCCGCCTTCGCGCCCGCCTGCACGACATCCTTCAGTGACGCTTCAACCAGATCAAAGGCAATGACCTGATGGCCCGCCTTGAGAAGATTTTTCGCCATCGGGCCGCCCATGTGGCCAAGACCGATAAAGGCAATCGTGCTCATAATGTCCTCGCAAGCCAGGTCAGAGGAAAGTCAGTTCACGCGCCAGCGGCGCAAAATAGGCGTCGATAGCTGATGCAGAGACATCTTCAAGCTGCGCGGGCGACCATTTGGGTGCATTATCTTTGTCGATGATGATGGCGCGCACGCCCTCATAGAAGTCGACACCCTGCTGGATGCGCTCCGTCACGCGGAATTCAATTTTCATGCAATCCCGGAACTGATGCGCGCGGCCCTCCTGCATCTGGCGGAACGCGATTTTCAGGCTCGTCGGCGATTTCGTGCGGATGATGGCCGCCGTCTCGCGCGAAAAATCAGTGCCTGCCCGGTCAAGCGCGGCAAGAACCGCTTCAACACTGTCACCGGCAAAGAGCTGCTCGATCTCCTGGGCCCGTGCGCGCACCGGCGGCTCCGCTTCATTGCCGGCAAAGGGCGCCAGCAGATCATCCGGCGCGCGGCCTGCGGCCAAACCCGCGATGATCGCCTCAAAATCAGCAAAGGGCGCCACATGCGTCGCAAGACCAAGATGGCGCAGATCGGCGGCCTTCACCCGCGCGCCCGTCAGCGCGAGATAGAGACCGCAATTGCCATGCAGGCGCGGCAGGAAATAGGTGCCGCCGACATCGGGAAATAGCCCGATGCCGGTTTCCGGCATGGCAAACGCCGTTGTCTCACAGACAACGCGATGGCTGCCATGGAATGAAACGCCCACACCACCGCCCATCACCACACCGTGGATCAGCGCGACATAGGGCTTGGGATATTCCTTGATGAGCGTATTGAGCTGATATTCGTCATGCCAGAAGCGGCTGGCATAATCCGTCCTGTTCTTGCCGCTCTCCCATAGCGCGCGCACATCCCCGCCTGCACAGAACGCGCGATCTCCCGCCCCGCGCACTGCGACGGCATGGATCGACTTGTCATGCGCCCACGCCTGAAGCTGTGCAGTCATGACATGAACCATGCCGAGCGTCAGCGCATTCAGCGCCTTGGGCCGGTTGAGGGTCAAAAGGCCGAGTGGCCCGCGCTGCTCTGCAATGAGTTCGGCGTCACTCATGGCGAAACCTATTGCCGGAACATTTCGCGCGCGATGATCACGCGCATGATCTCGTTTGTGCCTTCAAGAATCTGGTGCACGCGCAGATCGCGCACATGGCGCTCCAATGGGAAGTCTTTCAGATAGCCATAGCCGCCATGAAGCTGGAGGGCGTCATTGGCAATGCGTGAGCCAGCATCCGTGGCAAAACGCTTGGCCATGGCGCACAGCATTGTTGCCTGCGGATCGCGCTTGTCGAGCTTGTCGGCGGCATTGCGGATCATCAGGCGCGCGGCCTCAAGCTCGGTCGCCATGTCGGCCAGCTTGAATTGCAGCGCCTGAAACTCCGTCAGCGCCTTTCCGAACTGGCGGCGCTGCGTCATGTATTCCTTGGCCGTCTCAAGTGCTGCGCGCGACGTGCCCAGCGAACACGCACCAATGTTGAGGCGCCCGCCATCAAGCCCCATCATCGCGATGCGAAAGCCCTCGCCCTCCGCGCCAATGCGGTTGGAGACCGGCACGCGGCAATTGTCAAAGATGACCTGCGCCGTCGGCTGGCTGTTCCAGCCCATCTTGCGCTCATTCTTGCCGAACGAGAGGCCCGGCGTACCCTTCTCCACCACAAGGCACGACACGCCCTTGGGTCCATCCTCGCCTGTGCGCACCATGCAGACATAGATGTCAGACACGCCAGCGCCCGAGATGAAAGCCTTCGACCCGTTGAGCACATAATGATCGCCATCGCGCACGGCTTTGGTGCGCAGGCTGGCGGCATCTGACCCAGAACCGGGCTCGGTCAGGCAATAGCTGGCGATCAGGTCCATCGTCACAAGGCGCGGCAGAAACTTCTTGCGCAGTTCTGCGTTGCCGAAGCGATCGATCATCCACGACGCCATATTGTGGATGGAGATAAAGGCCGCCGTCGCCGTGCAACCCCACGACAATTCTTCAAACACGATCGCCGCATCGAGCCGCGTCAGGTCCGTACCACCGACATCGCCCTTGATGTAGAGCGCGGCAAAGCCCAGTTCGGCCGCCTTGCGCAGTGTTGGAACCGGGAAGTGCCCCTTCTCATCCCATTCAGCGGCATGGGGCTTCAGGTGCTCGGCTGCAAAATCATGTGCGACTTTCTGAAAGGCAGCCTGATCGTCTGTCAGCGTGAAATGCATGGGGGCCTCTTGCCCTGCCGCGCGCGGTGGCAGGAAAATCTCTGCGAATGGCTTTCCGGCGTGATACGAAGGGGAAAGTTGCGAGTCAAACGGGCAGCCGCATGGCGCCCCGAACGGGATGAAATGACCTTGAAGAGCTTTTCTGCGACCGAAAGTTTCCCGGCAACCCGCATGCGCCGCTTGCGTCAGGCAGACTGGTCCCGCCGCCTGGTCGCCGAGAGCGCCCTGTCGCCTGCCGATCTGATCTGGCCCATCTTTGTCACGGCCGGAACCGGCGTGCGCGAACCCGTTCCCTCCATGCCGGGTGTTGACCGGCTTTCGGTTGATCTTGCAGCCCAGGCCGCAAAGGAGGCTCAGGCGCTCGGTATCCCGGTAGTGGCACTCTTTCCCTTCACCGAAAAATCGGCGCGCTCGGATGACGGGCGCGAGGCCCTCAACCCCGACAATCTCGTCTGCCGCGCGATCAAGGCCATCAAGGATGCAGCGCCAGAGATTGGTGTGCTGTGCGATGTCGCGCTCGATCCCTACACGTCGCATGGCCATGACGGATTGATGCGCGGTAGCGAAATCCTGAATGATGAGACCGTCAAGGTGCTCGTCGAACAGGCGCTGGTTCAGGTGAAGGCGGGTTGCGACATCATTGCACCGTCCGACATGATGGATGGCCGCGTCGGTGCGATCCGCAGGGGGCTCGAGGCGGGGGGCCACACCAACACGCTCATCATGTCTTATGCCGTCAAATATGCGTCGGCATTCTATGGCCCGTTCCGCGATGCCATTGGCTCCAAGGGTTTGCTGAAGGGCGACAAGCGCACTTACCAGATGGCGCCGTCAAATTCCGATGAGGCCCTGCGCGAAGTGGCCCTTGATCTGGCCGAGGGCGCGGACATGGTGATGGTCAAGCCCGGCATGCCCTATCTCGATATCGTGCGCCGTGTGAAAGACGGTTTTGGCGTTCCCACCTTCGCCTATCAGGTGTCGGGTGAATATGCGATGATCGTCGCGGCGGCTTTGAAAGACTGGCTCGATGGCGAGGCCGCCATGATGGAAAGTCTTCTCGCCTTCAAGCGTGCGGGCGCAGACGGCGTTCTGACCTATTTTGCGCCGGCAGCGGCGCGTGTGCTCAACCGCTGAATTGGGGAGGTCTCATGTTCAAGGAATTCAAATCATTCATTGCCCGCGGGAACGTGATTGATCTCGCCGTCGGCATCATCATGGGCACGGCGTTCACCGCCATCGTCAACTCTCTGGTCAACGACGTGATGATGCCGCCCATCGGCTACCTCATGGGCGGCGTCGATTTTTCGGACCTCTATTTCAGCCTGTCGGGCGGCGAGTACGCTTCACTGGCAGAGGCACAGAAGGCCGGCGCGGCGACCATCAACTACGGCCTCTTCATCAACGCGCTCATCAAGTTCGTGATCGTTGCCTTCGCCATGTTCATTCTGGTGAAGCAGGTAAACCGCCTTGTCGCCAAGCCGGAAACACCTGCAGCGCCCCCTGCTCCGCCCCGCCAGGAAGTGCTGTTGCAGGAAATCCGTGACCTCCTGGCCAAACGCTGAGGTTCTCATGCGCAAACTCGCGATCGCACTCTTTGCCGCCACCCTGATGGTGGCGCCTGCTACCCGTGCTGACGAAGTGACGGACAATATGGATGCAGCCCGCAGCGCCTATGATGGCGGCCGGCTTGCCGAGGCGCTGAAGGGTCTGAACGCCGCGCGCGAACAGGTCGCCACGCGCATGAATGCCGCGCTGCGTGAGGCATTCCCGGCGCTGGAAGGATGGAACATCCGCGATGATGAGTCAGACGGCGCAACGACCGCCTATCTTGGCGGCGCAATGGCGGCGCGCGAGTATTCGCGTGACGACGGCACGAATATGCGCGTCACTGCCTTTGTGGACTCACAAATGGCCGAGGCCATGGCGATCTATCTGACCAATCCGCAGATCGCGGCTTCGGTTGGCGCCACGAACGAGAATTTTGGCGGCAATCCGGCCATCATTCTGCCCGACGGCACGATCCACATCGGCATGACCGGCAATCGCGCCTTCATCTTCATTGAAGGTTCGGCCAGCGTGGATGACAAGCGCAACCTTGCCAACAACATCAACTACGGGCTGATCGCGGGCCTGCAATAATCACGAGGCGGCAAGGCGGGTGATGAGGCTTGAGGTGTCAAGCCTCGCCCCGCCTTTTTCCTGCACCTCGGCATAGAAGCGGTCCACCAGAGCGGTCACGGGCAGGCGTGCGCCATTGCGCCTGGCCTCATCGAGGCAGATGCCAAGATCCTTGCGCATCCACTCAACGGCAAACCCGAAATCGAACTTGCCCGCCGCCATCGTCTTCCAGCGGTTTTCCATCTGCCAGCTTTGCGCCGCGCCCTTCGAGATCACATCGATCACTGCCTCCACTTCCAGCCCGGCGCGCTGCGCAAAGGCGATGCCTTCGGAAAGCGCCTGCACAAGCCCGGCGATGCAGATCTGATTGACCATCTTGGTCAGCTGCCCCGCTCCCGCTTCCCCCAAAAGCCGCATCCGTTTTGCATACGCTGCCATCACCGGCTCGGCCTTGGCGTAGGCGTCAGCCGCACCGCCACACATGATGGTAAGTTGACCATTTTCAGCTCCTGCCTGTCCGCCAGAGACCGGTGCATCGACAAAGCCAAAGCCCTTGGCCGACGCCATGCCAGCCAGTTCGCGCGCAATGTCGGCAGACGTCGTTGTGTGATCGACAAAGACGGTGCCGCGCCCCATGGCCGCGAACGCACCATCTTTCCCCAGCGCAATTTCGCGCAGGTCACCGTCACGCCCGACACACGAAAACACAATGTCAGCACCTGATGCCGCATCGGCTGGTGTCGCGGCAACATCGCCGCGATGCTGCCCCGCCCAGGCTTGCGCGCGCGCCATTGTGCGATTGAAAACCGTGACGGAATGCCCGGCCTTGGCCAGATGACCCGCCATCGGAAAGCCCATCACGCCCAACCCGATGAATGCAACTTTCGCCATACCTTCACCCTCGCGCTTGACCTTTTGACTGCCGCGCCCCAGTTCTTTGGTCCCACAGCAATTTTCCAAGCGGTATCAGGATGAAACGATTCCTCAAAGCGTTGGGCCGCTGGACGTTCTTCACCCTGCTTGGCATTGCGGGTCTTCTCGCCCTCTTCATCACGTGGTTGCGCTCGATGGAGCCGCAGCACGAAGGCGTGATCAACGTCGCGGGGCTGAACGCTCCTGTCACAGTCGCGCGCGATGCCTACGGTATTCCCCACATAACGGGCGGCAGCGAGCACGATGTCTTCTTTGCCATGGGCTTTACCCATGCGCAGGACCGTCTATGGCAGATGGATTTCATCCGCCGCGCCGTACGCGGGCGCCTGTCAGAGGCGTTTGGTTCTCTGGCGCTTGAAGCCGATGTGCTGATCCGCACCATTGGCTTGTCCCATGCGGCTGATCAGGCATGGAACGTCCTTGATATGGAAACGCGCGCGGCGCTGGAAGCCTATGCTTCCGGCGTGAACGCCTATCTCGCCCAGCATCAGGGCCCATGGCCGCCCGAGTTTGAAATTCTCGGGCTCACGCCACAGCCATGGCAGCCAACGGACTCAATCGCGGCCGTCAAAATACTCGCGGTTGGCCTTTCCACAAATGCATTCGCTGAAATCAACCGTGCGCGCCTGCTGCAAAGCTTGACGCCGGAACAGCTGGGCCAGCTGCAGCCGCCCGCCATCGACGAAGGCGCGCTGAAACTTTTCCGCGACAGTCTTCAGACGGCTGGCCTCGACGACCTCTATGAATTTCTGCCCAAGGACATGCGCTTCACCGCGTCAAACAACTGGGTGATCGACGGAACGAAAAGCCTCACCGGCATGCCGATCCTCGCCAATGATCCGCATCTCGGCATGAATGCACCGACCTATTGGTATCTCGCGCATCTGGCATTCCCCGATAACGACGTCGTGGGTGCGACCTTTCCCGGCACGCCGTTTGTGATCCTTGGCCGCAACCGCGAGGCCGCATGGGGCTTCACCAATACCGGCGCCGATGTGCAGGACATTTTCGTCGAGCGTCTGGGCAGCGATCCTGACACCTACGAAACGCCAGACGGCCCGCGCGCCTTCGAGACGCGCGAAGAAACGATCAACGTGCGGTTTGGCGATCCCGTGACGATATCTGTCCGCGCCACACGCCACGGTCCGGTATTGCCCGATCTGGGCGAGGATGGCCCGCTCAAATTCCTGCGCCGCGAGGGCCAGGTGCTCGCCCTCTCATGGACGGCGCTCACGCCCGATGACCGCAGCATCGGCAGCGCCTATCACATCAAGGATGTGAAGGACTGGAACTCCTTCCGCGAGGTGATGCGCAACTATGTGGCGCCGGTGCAAAGCATTGTCTTTGCCGCCCGCACGGGAGAGATCGGCCTGCTGATGCCTGGCCGCATCCCGCTGCGCAACCCGGCGGGCATTTTCAAGGGCCTGCTGCCCGCACCGGGCTGGACGGGCACTGAAGACTGGACCGGCTTTGTGCCATTCGATGAAAATCCGCAATGGGCAAACCCTGCCAATGGCTGGTTTGCCACTGCCAACGATCAGCTGGTGCCGGATGACTGGCCCTATGCCATCACGCGCGAATGGGATGCGCCGTTTCGCGGCTGGCGTATCGCCGAACTGCTGGAGGCACGGGGCAAGTTTGGCGTTGAAGACATGACTGCCATGCAGATGGACATTCACGACCGCTATGCCGAAGCGGTGCTGCCGAAACTCCTGCCGCTCATTTCACCAGCGCCGGAAAATGAAAGCGCGCTTTCAGCCTTGCGCGGCTGGAACTATGCGATGGCGGCGGACAAGGCAGAGCCACTCCTCTTTGCCGCCTTCATGCGCGCCTTCTCAAAGGCCGTCTATGCCGATGAACTGGGCGACGATTTCAACGGCGCGTGGAGCTATCGCACCGCTTTCATGTGGCCGCTGGTCAACGGCGCGCCTTCGCATCTTCATTGGTGCGACGACGTGACAACGGACGATCGGGCCGAAAGCTGTGCCGACCGCGCGACGCTGGCATTCGCCAATGCCTTGGCGGAACTGCGCGACACCTATGGCGAAGCAATGGCCGACTGGCGCTGGGGCGAGGCGCACAATATCGTCAACAATCACTGGCCCTTCGGCTTCGTGCCCGGCTTGCGCGACCTCTATGACATCCGCGTACCCTTTGGCGGCGGCGGATTCACGCTCGCGCGCGCCGATCATCGCTTTGCAGCGTCAGAGCCCTATGCCGGCGTGCACGGGTCAGGCTATCTCGCGGTCTATGATCTGGCGGACATGGACAACAGCCGTTTCATGATCGCAACCGGCCAGTCGGGCATTCCGCACAGCCCGCATTATGATGATCTCGCGCCCATCTGGGCCGACGGCAATTTTGTGCTGATCCCGTCTGATCCGGCACGCTATGGGCCGATGATCGCAAAGACACTCGTGCTTCAGCCGTCGGACGAGACAAGCGCACGATAACGCCCGCGATAATAAATCAGCGGGTGACCGTGGCTGCGATAATCAAAATCGAGCACGCGGCCCACAAGAATGACATGATCGCCCGCATCGTGGCGCGCTTCTGCCGCGCACTCAAAATGGGCGAGCGCATGCTTGAGGATGGGAACTCCGCCCTTCCCTGTCTTCGCCACATCTTCGGCAATGCCGCCACCGCCCTTGCGGGACAGGCGCGAGGAAATGTCCTGACCGGCATCATCCAGCACGCAAACGCCGAAATGCGCCGCAGACTTGAACAGGCGATAGCGGTCTGACGCCTTGTCGATGCTCCACAGCACCAGCATCGGATCCAGCGAAACCGACGCGAATGAATTGATGGTCAGCCCCACCGGCCCGTCCTGACCTGCCGCCGTAGCCACAGCTACACCGGTCGCAAAACACCCCAGCGCATTGCGGAATTCGCGTTGCCGGTCGGTCATGTGTTCATCCTTTGTCAACCATAAGAAGCCGGGGCATGCCCTCGCCGCATCAACCACGCCTTAAGCCGGCACCCTTAACTTCATGGTGAAAGCTAGCGCAGGCGCATCCGGGGTCAAACGGCTCCGGCGGCGGCAAGGGTCATGGCAGCCGACGGTTCTATCGTCATCAAGAAAGTGAAGAAGGTTGCCGGTGGCGGACACCATGGCGGCGCGTGGAAGGTCGCCTACGCCGACTTTGTGACTGCCATGATGGCATTCTTCCTTCTGATGTGGCTGATCAACACGACCAGCCCGGAGCAAAAGCGCGGCATCGCCGATTACTTCGCGCCCCAAAGCGTCAGTGAGTCGACATCCGGTTCCGGTGGCATTCTGGGCGGCACGGCGCTCGGCGAAGACGGCGCCAAGGGCGAAGGCACCTCCGCTGTTGTCGTTGAAATGGCCCCCACCGAAACGGCAGAGCCGACCGACGAGGTTGAAACCGATGTCGCCTCGGGCGGCCCCCCCTCCGAGATTTCCGAAGAGACGATTGACGAGGCAATCGCCGAGCGCGAGCGTCAGGAGTTTGAGCAGGCCGAGATGGCGCTGCGTCAGGCGATGCAGGACATGCCCGACATCGCCGAGCTCTCGAAGAACATCATCATTGATATGACACCCGAAGGCCTGCGCATCCAGCTGGTCGATCAGGAAGGCCGCCCGATGTTTGAAGCAGGCTCCGCCGAGCCCCTCGAACGCACACGCCGCCTTTTGCGCGAGATTGCCAAGGTGATCCTGCGCCTGCCTAACCGGCTCAACATCTCGGGTCACACCGACAGCGCCAGCTTTGTCGGACCCAATGGCTACTCGAATTGGGAGCTGTCGGCCGACCGCGCCAATGCCAGCCGCCGCATCCTGATGCAGGCGGGCGTGCCCGGCGACCGCATCTTCCAGGTCTCCGGCAAGGCAGGTTCCGAGCCGCTCTATCCCGATGACCCCTATGCCTCGCCCAACCGCCGCATTTCGATTGTGCTGCTGCGCGAAGCCCCCGTTTTGCCCCCTGACCACGCCCCTTAACCCGCCGAATCAGCGGGTTAACGCCCCTTCTTGCGGCATCGGGTCACAAAATTGCGCCTTCGCAAGTGAGGTCCGGAATGCCATCATTTGCGTCTGATTTGCGCGCAAGAAGGCAAAAGACGACGTGACCGAGCATTTCGGCACCAAATTCCCGCAGTTCTTCCTGACCCAGCCCGCGCCTTGCCCCTACCTGCCCGGTCAGCAGGAGCGCAAGGTGTTTACGAAGCTGGGTGGGCAGGCTGCGCGCGTGCTGAACGACAGCCTCACCCATTTCGGATTCCGTCGCAGTCAGGCAATCGCCTATCGCCCAGCCTGCGAAGGCTGCGCGGCCTGTCTGTCGGTGCGCATTCTTGTGGATGCCTTCGAGCCGTCGCGCACCATGCGCCGCACGATCAAGCGTAACCGCGATCTTTCCGGCGTCATCGTCGATTCCATAGCCACTGAAGACCAGTTCGTGCTGCTGCGCCGCTATCTCGATGCCCGCCACCCAGGCGGCGGCATGAGCGAGATGAGCGTGCTCGACTACGTTGCCATGGTCGAGGATACGCCGGTTGACACCCACCTTGCCGAGTATCGTGAAACGTCGGCCGATGGAAACCGCGAGGGGCGGCTCATCGCAGTCACGCTGACCGACGTGCTCTCAGACGGCCTGTCGATGGTCTATTCCTACTACGACCCGGCAGAGGAAGACCGGAGCCTCGGCAGCTTTCTCATCCTGGACCATATCGAGCAGGCGCGTGCGCGCCGCCTGCCCTATGTCTATCTCGGCTATCTCGTCGAAGGTTGCCGCAAGATGAGCTACAAGGCGCAGTACAAGCCGCTTGAGGCCTATACGGCCGACGGCTGGACGGCCTGGCCGCAACGATGAACTCGATGGAACCACGGAGCAAGGCTTCCGCCTCCCCCTGTTCATGGGGGAGGCACGATCCGCGATTGCGGATCGGGTGGGGGGCACCATCGACAAACTCAGTGCAGTTTCCCGCAACCCCACCGGACTTGAGTTTCGCAATTGCTCACTCAAGTCCTGCCTCCCCTTTCAGGAAAGGGGAGGCAAAAGTGTGGTTTCGCACTTATTCAGAACGCGAACCATTCTTCACGGAGTAATCGGACGATGACCAAGCGTTCTTCACAGCAAGCCAGCGACAACCTCCTGAGCCGCCGCCGTATTCTGACGGGCGCCGCCGCAGGCGCAGCTGCCGCCGCAACATTGTCAGCACCCGCCATCGCCCAGGGCGGACGCGAATTGAAGATGGTCACGGCATGGCCGCCCAACTTCCCCGGCCTTGGGTCAGCGGCAACCCGCGTGGCGCAGAGAATTTCCGACATGACGGACGGCCAGCTGACCATCAAGGTCTATGCCGCCGGTGAACTGGTCGGCGCGCTTGAAACCTTTGATGCGGTCTCGACCGGCGCCGCCGACATGTACCACGCCGCCGATTATTATTTTCAGGGCAAGAACCCCGGCTTCAACTTCTTTACCTCGGTGCCCTTCGGACTCAACGCAGCCGAGTTCAACGCATGGATCTATCATGGCGGCGGACAGGCATTGTGGGACGAGTTGTCGGGCCAGTTCGGCATCAAGGCGATGCCCTGTGCCAATTCCGGCGTGCAGATGGGCGGCTGGTTCAACAAGGAAATAAACACGCTTGAGGACTTCAAGGGCCTCAAGATGCGCATGCCGGGCCTTGGCGGCGAAGTGCTGCGCAGGCTTGGCGCTAACGTCCTGACGCTGGCGGGCAGCGACATCTTCCCGGCGCTTCAGAACGGCACGATTGATGCGACCGAATGGGTGGGGCCGTGGAACGATCTCGCCTTCGGTTTCCACCGCGCGGCCAAGTTTTACTACTGGCCGGGCTTCCATGAGCCAGGCGCCTGCCTGTCGCTCGGCATCAATCGCTCCGTATGGGACAGCCTGTCGAACCGTGAGCGCGCCATCATCAATTCGGCAGCGCAGGCAGAGGACAGTTTTACCCTTGCCGAATTCAACGCGCAGAACGCCAATGCCCTCAAGGCGCTCTTGAACGAGCATGGCGTGCAGCTGCGCAAAATGCCCGATGACGTGATGCGCGAGATCGGCCGCATTTCAGGCGAAGTCGTGCGTGAGGCGGGCCAGACAGACGATCTGACGCGCCGCATCTATGACAGCTTTATGAGCTTCCGCTCAAACGTCATGGGCTACATGGAAATTTCCGAAGAGGGTTATGCTGCGGCGCGCCGCCTCGGCTTTGCCTATTGATCCACGCGCGCAGCAACCGGGGGGATCATGCCGCGCACGCTTGAATGGCACTATTGGCTGATGGCTTTCGCACCTGCCCTGCTGCCGGTGCTGGCCTTTGTGCTCGCGCGCATGGGGCACGCGCGCGCGTTTCACCTTCTGGGCGCCATGGACGCCACAGCACAGAACTTTGACCGCGTGTTGCGCTCGCTCGTGATGACAGCTGTGTGGTCGCTCGTGGCTGCCGCTGCCATTCTGGCGTTGCTCTCCGCAGTTGCCATGGCAGTGACATCCGAGACGCTGACATTTCTGTTGGGTGAGGGCCGCAAGTCATTCTTCTACGGCCTCGTGCTCAGCGTGTTCCTCGCGCTGGTGCTGACTGGCGGCAGCCAGAGCCCTTGGCGGCGCGGCGAAATCTACTGGCTCGCGCTTCTGATGGTGCTCGTTCAAAGCCTGATCGTGCTTTTGCGTTATGTCTTTGGCGAGGGCCTGATCGCGCTGCAGGAAGCAATGCTCTACATGCACGGCATGCTGTTCCTGCTCGCCGCGGGCTACACGCTGATCGCCGACGGCCATGTGCGCGTCGATCTCATCTATCGCGAGGCGAAGCCACGCACCAAAGCCTGGATCGATTTTCTCGGCGCGCTGTTCCTGCTCATCCCGGTGATGGCGGTGATCTTCTGGCTCGCCTGGCCCTATGTCATCGGCTCGTGGCAGGTGCTCGAGGGTTCGCGTGAGACGAGCGGCATCCCTGCCGTATTCCTCCTCAAAAGCTGCATCCTGCTCTTCGCCCTGATGATGTGGGTGCAGGGCATCGGCATGGCGTCGCGCAAAGCGGCAGAGCTTGTGCGGCCCGCCGCCGCCCCGGCGCCGGCATAGGTGCGGCCATGGATCTGCGGGAAATTCTCGATCTTCTGATGTTTGGCGCCATGTGCGTGATGCTGGTGGCGGGATTTCCTGTCGCGCTCACGCTGGCGGGAGTCGCACTTCTTTTTGCAGTCATCGGCGTTGCTGTCGGCGCATTCGACTTTTCGATCCTGCTGGCGTTGCCCAACCGCATCTTCCAGACAACGCAGAACGAGACTCTGATTGCCGTACCCCTGTTCGTTTTCATGGGCGTGATGCTGGAGCGTTCGCGCGTTGCCGAAGACCTTCTCGAGTCCATGGGGCACCTCTTCGGGCGCATCCGGGGCGGGCTTGGTATTTCCGTGTTTCTGGTGGGCGCGTTGCTGGCCGCATCGACCGGCATTGTCGGCGCAACTGTCGTCACCATGGGACTGATCGCCCTGCCGACGATGCTGAAACATGGCTATGACCGCTCGCTGGCGTCGGGGGCTATTGCGGCCTCTGGCACGCTGGGTCAGATCATTCCGCCATCGATCGTGCTTGTCCTTCTGGGCGACGTGATCCGCGACAGCTATCAGCAGGCGCAATTGAAACAGGGCGTGTTCGCGCCGGACACCGTTACCGTTGGCGACTTTTTCGCGGGCGCGCTCATTCCCGGCCTCGTGCTGGTCGGGCTCTATATGGCCTATATGGTGCTGACGGCGATCTTCCGTCCGTCGCGCGCGCCAGCGATTGAACGCGGCACGCATGAGCCTTGGCGCGTGGCGCTGAAGCGTTCGCTGGCTGCATTGGTCGCCCCTGTCATTCTGATCGTTGCCGTGCTCGGCTCCATTCTGGGCGGGCTGGCCACGCCCACCGAAGCTGCCGCCATCGGCGCCCTGGGCGCGATCATGCTCGCCGGGTTCAAACTCGCCAGCGAAAAGGGCAAGACGCGGCTGGGCGGCTGGCCCATCATCTTTGGCGCGCTTGCCTTTGCGGCACTTCTGGTGCTGACCCAGCTTTACGATCTGCGCCTTGGCCTTTCCGAAAATACAGACGGTGAGCGCGCCGCCATTCTGGCCGCCCTCATTCTGTTTGCGCTTGTCGTCATCGCCGTTGGAATCGCGCTGATGCGCACCCTGCGCTTTGGCGTGCTGCGCCCAGTGATGGAGCAGACGGCGCAGATCACCGCCATGGTCTTCCTGATCCTGATCGGCGCGGCTTTCTTCAGCCTCGTCTTCCGTGGCTTCGGCGGCGACGACACGATCCACGCATTTCTTTCTTCCATGCCCGGCGGCGTGACGGGCGCCGTGATCGTGGTGATGCTGGTGATGTTCCTTCTGGGCTTCTTCATCGACTTCATCGAGATCGTGTTCATCGTTGTGCCGGTGGTTGCGCCCATCCTGTTGCTGATGGGCGTTGATCCCGTGTGGCTGGGCGTGATGATGGCGATGAACCTGCAAACCTCTTTTCTTACGCCGCCTTTCGGCTTTGCCCTCTTCTATCTGCGCGGCGTCGCGCCGCCCGAAGTGCGCACGGCCGAGATCTATCGTGGCGTATTGCCCTTTGTGGGCCTTCAGATTCTGATGCTGGTGCTGCTGGCGCTCTGGCCGGAAATGGCCACATGGCTGCCTGAAACGGTGAACAAATGACCGCCCCGCAAAAACCTGATCCTGCCCGGCGGCAATTGTTTGCCCGCTCTCTGCTGTTGTCGATGGCGATGGTCAGCGCGGTTGGCATCATCGGCTATTACGGGGCGCGCGGCGATCTGCCGTTCTTCAACGATCCCACCGTGTCGGTTGCGATTGACGCGCCGGACTCCGTCACCATCCGCGCCGGTGCTGCAACATCGTTCAATGTAACGGCTACGATAACCAATGGCACTGACGCAGAAGTAAGCCTTGCTGTCGAAAATCCCTGCAATACGGTGCGCTGGATCATTCTGGCGGGCGGCGATGCCTTTGTGCAGGCCAAGGAAGATGCCGACTGCCTTGGCAGGGCAAACCGCAATGTGCTGGCGCCCGGCGAAAA
>DEIC01000047.1 GCA_002352285.1 Alphaproteobacteria bacterium UBA2784
GCAAAGTCGTTCGTCTCGCGCGGGGCAACGCCAAAGGCCGGACGGCGGATTTCAACGGCCAGCGCATCCAAAGCCGCCTTCTGCTCCGTCAGGGCGCGGTTGATGCGGGCAACCTTTTCTTCGGTCAGCACGTCAGCCGTCTGCTTGCGCTCCAGCTCGTCAAGACGCGCATCGTTGGCGTCGCGAAAGGCTTCAAAGGCTGCCATCAGCTCGCCGTGACTTGCGCGCGCATCGCCATCGCGCGAGAGCGCCTTCGTCTCAAGCGCCTTCATTTCCGGTGCGCCTGCTGCGCCCAGATCATTCAGTCTCATTGCCTGCTCCTTGGGATTGAAAATCAGCTGACGGAAATTACCCGCGCGCCTGCGATCATCGGAAAGGTGACAACCGAGACTTCCCACAGGTCAACGTCCGTCAGCGTGCGAAGACCCGTATTCCTGTCCGTCCGTCCCCGGACGGTCTTGAAGCCGATGGAGAGGCCATCCACCGCGCCCTGGCGCACCAGGGCCAGCGCCTCGCCAGCGCGCTGCACGCCCGTGGCAATCTGGCCGCGCACGAAAAGGCCGCGGGCGTCCTCTTTCAACTCCGTCCAGAGCCCGATTGGTTCGCGCGTGTCGTGCTGCCACAGCATGCGCAGCGGCCGTCCGCGCAGTTCGCGCAGCGAGCGGCGGAAGGCGCCGGGCAGAATGATGTCACGGCCCGCATCCGGTACGCCAAACAGGGCGGCATAGCCTGCGATCATGGGTGGCGGTGACCTGCTTCACGCGCTTCTTCGGTAGCTTCCAGGAGGCGGTCGAGCCGCGCTTCAATCCGGATCAGCGAGTCACGCACGAAGCCTGATTGCTCTTCCAGCCGCGTGATGCGGTCGAGCGTCAGCGGCTTGTCGACGTTCATCTGCTCCAGCGATGTCAGCCGCTGACTGGCAGCGCCCGCCCAGATCAATGCGCCGCCGGTCTGCAACAGAATGGCGGCGACAAGCGCCAGCGGTATCCGCTTCTCCAGCGAAAAGGGCATCATATCCTCCGCACTCAAAGCACATCGCCCCCCGGCAGGGTTCCATAGCCGGTGGCGACGCGCTTCTCGTTCAAGGTCAGGAAGTTGGCGGCATTCACGCGGGCCCACAGCGCTTCGCGCTCACCCGACAGCGCCTCAACGGCGTCGATGTCAGGCCTGAGCATGATGCGCACGCCAGCCCATTGCGAGAGAAAGCGCGCCAGCTCATCAGCCGTGCGCACCACCAGCGGCAACACCGTCTGACGCCAGAACGCCATGTTGGCTTGACCGTAATTGGCGTAGGTCGCGTCGCCGGGAATGCCCAGCAACATGGGCGGCACGCCAATCGCCAGCGCAATCTCGCGCGCCGCGTGGTTGCGGCCCTCAAGGAAATCCAGCTCCTCCGGCGAGAAGGAGAGCTTCTGCCAGGAAAGACATCCCTCCAGCAGCATCGGGCGGCCCGCATTGCGCGCGCCCTGAAAGGCATCCTCCAGCTCTGCTTTCAGGCGCGCGAACTGATCTTCGGAGAGATGCTGCGCGCGGTCGCCCGTGCCATAGGTGAGCGCGCCGCTGGGCCGTGCGGCGTTCTCCAGAAGCGCCTTGTTCCACGCCGCTCCCTCATTGTGCAGGTCGATGGCGCGGGCCGCCGCCTCCAGCGGGCTCAAGCCATAGTGATCGTTCAGCGGATGATGGAACTTCAGGTGCAGGATCGGCGGCGGCGCGGCCGGATCGCGGTGAAAGCGCACATCGCGGCCGTCGCAGGAATAGACATGCGCCTCCGGCCAGCCATTGGCGCCCGGCACAACGCGCATGCGGTCGGGGCGCAACGCATAGAGCTCACGCAGCGTTCCACCTGCACCCACCGCCTCGACATAGGCGTTGCCCGCAATCAGCAGGTTGACAAACATCGCCTCCATCAGGCTGCGATGTGATTGCAGCGGGTTGGGGTTCATCAGCACGTCAACTACCGTGCTGCCCACGACTTCGTGCTCGCCCTCGAAGGGCGTCAGCGGCACGCTGGCGGCGGCCTCAGCGATCATGCGCACCGCCCGGAAGGCGATGGCATTTCCCTGATAGGCCTCGCGGGCGAGTGCAGCATAGTCGCGCGGCGACCATTGCGGGCGGCCTTGCGAGAAAAAGGCAATCACGTTGGCGGCGCGTGACTCCTTTGCCTCTGGCGCCGCGCGGTGTACCGCGCGCGGCGACAGGAATGATCTCAAACGCTCCAGCATCATCTCTGCCTGTTGTCTGCACGTGAACTCTTGCGCGGCTTCTTCTTCATTCAGTCACACACTGTCCTTATCAAGTCAGTTGATAAGCCAACGCTTCTTTGCTCTCCCCTTGGGGAGAGCGGGAATTTGCTCTTCAGCAAATTCCGTGAGGGGGTGCCGAGGTGACAATGCTCAACAACGCCCCCTCACCCGCTCGCAAGGGCTCGCGTCCTCTCCCCGAGGGGAGAGGAAATCTAAAATTGCATCTCTTCACCGCGTGGTTCGACAAGGGTTCACCATGAGGAGGTTGTGGCCCTGCACTTCTTGCGGCGCCCACCATTCAAAGGGGCCGTACGCGGGGTGACCCCGCCTCGCCATCCAGCATCAGTTCCGTCAGCGCCCAGACGAGCGCATCCATCCGGTCGGGGCTCTTGCCGCGTTCGCCCGGCACAAACGCGCACATCTCGTCTTCAAGCGCGGCGAGCACGCCCAGATGCCTGACGCGTCCTTGCGCATAGAGGGCAGCAATGGGCTCCGCCCGAACGTGCTTGCCGCGCGTTGCCCGCACCTTGCGCACCGGCAGATGCGGGGCAGCGGCGCGCAGATTTGCTTCCACCAGATCGCCACCCTGATTGGTTTCAGCCACAACGAGGTCCGCCGCGTGCGCCGCAAACAGATGTGCCACGCGCGCCGCCCATTCATGGGGCGCTGCGTTTTCAAGCGAGCCATCGGCTACCACAATAGCGCGGCCATCAGCATCCTTGCCGGCCACAACGATCCCGCAGGCGTCCGCGTTTGGTCCGGCAGTCACTGGCGGATCAACACCAATCACAATGCGCGTCAAATCCGGCACTGATCTGGTGCGACAGGTTTCCAGCATGCTATGCGTGAAAAGCGCGCCCTTCACATCGGCGATCAGCTCGCCCATCAATTCCTGGCGGCCAAGCCGCGTACCGGCATAGCGGTCCTCCATCCGCGCGATGAAGGCGGGCGCGAGGTTTGCAGCATTCATCGACGTCGCAGAGCGCGACATTGCTGTCATCCTGTCAGTCATCAACGCCTTTAGCGCAGTGATCGGGCGCGGTGTTGTGGTGAGAACCATTCGCGGGTTCTTGCCGCGCCGCAGTCCCATCTGCACCATGTCGAACGCCGCTTGCGGTTCATTCCACTTGGCAAACTCATCACCCCAGGCGGCATCAAACTGCGGTCCGCGAAGGCTGTCCGGGTCGGTTGCCGAAAACAGCAGGGCACGCGCGCCATTCGGCCACTCCACACGCCGCTTGGAGGGAAGATAGCGTGGCCGCTCCCCTGCCGTCGCGCAGGCGATCAGTCCGCTTTCGCCTTCAACCATCACGTCGCGGGCATCGGCCAGTGTTTCGCCGATCAGCGCCAGTGATCGGGCGCGGCCTGATCGCACTTCCTCCAGAATCCATTCGGCGCCAGTGCGGGTCTTGCCGCTGCCGCGTCCGCCCAGCACCAACCAGACGGACCAGTCACCCTCGGGCGGCAATTGGTCATCGCGCGCCCAGAAGCGCCAGTCGCATTGAAGAAAGGCCAGTTCTTCCGGTGTCAGGCCGTCAAGGAACGCGCTTCGGCTTTGCGTCTCCAGCGAGGCGAGAAAGGCGGCGCTCCAGCTCCGCGCGGACATCGTGCGGCGCGTCATGCGCGGTGACCTTCTTCTGGCGGCTCTCGGTAAACTCGGTCAGGCTCTCCAGCGTGCGGGTCAGCGACGCCAGCGTACGCGCATCGCGCTCATGCTCGGCTGATGTCGCGCGACCTGCGGATTTGCCACCGGCGCGGCGCTGCATGCGATGCTCGATGTCGCTCAGCTGCTGTTCCAGCGCCTTCAGAATACGATGGGCCATGTGCCGTGCTTCCTCATTCTCATCCTCCTTCAGCTTGCGGCGGAACGGTGTGCGCTGCCATTGATGCGTGCGTGCAAGCGCCTCCAGCGTGGCAAGATCGATGCCCCAGAGCGCTGCGAGTTCCTCAAGCTTGCCGTGATGGGCGGCATAGGCGGAGCCAAGGGCTGCCAGATCGGCGGGCGCAAGCTTGCGCCCCTTGCTGACCGGCTGCTTGCGCTTGCCGGCATCAGCCTTCTCCTCTGCGGCCATCCACCCTGCTCTGCCCGGCTCGCGCAAATGAAAAGGGCGGCGCGGAATGATCCGCCCGCCCTTTGCAATTTCCAGACTGCTTCAACTTCACGCTCGCCCGTTTGGGCACACGAATTCAGATGTGCTTGCAGATAGGCGCGAGCGCGCGCCCGTCAAGAGCGCCTTCCATCTTTTTTCCGTCATCGCGCGGGGATAAGCTCTGCGCATGGGGGCGGTTCGCAACATTCTTTTCATCACGGTCGACCAATGGCGCGGCGAGTGCCTGTCGCTGCGCGGGCATCCCCATGTGCGCACGCCGCATCTTGATGCGCTGGCGCGTGACGGTGCTGCCTTCGTCAATCACTTTGCCAATGCGGCGCCGTGCGCGCCATCGCGCGCGTCGCTGCATACGGGGCTCTACCTCCACAATCATCGCGTGGCGATGAATGGCACGCCGCTCGATCAGCGCCACACCAATTGGGCGCTGGAGATGCGCAAGGCGGGCTATCGCCCGGCGCTGATCGGCTATACCGACCAGACGCCGGATCCGCGCGGGCTTGCGCGCACCGATCCGCGCCTTTTCACTTATGAGGGCGTGCTGCCGGGTCTCGACGAGATTGCTTTTGCCGGCATGGAGAAGACGGGGCCATGGCAGGCCGAACTTCTGGCCAAGGGTTATCCGGCTGACGTGAAGCGCGAGATGGAACTGCTCTCATTGCGCGCGCCCGGCCCCGATTGGGAGGATGGCGCACCTGCGCCCCGCCCCTGGTCGATCAAGAGCGAAGATGGCGATACCGCGTTTCTGATCAATCGCGCGAAAGAATTCATTTCATCGCAAGTCAGCGCGCGCGAAGTGCCGGGCTTCGTGCTGCATCTGTCGATCCTGAAACCGCATCCGCCGTTTGTCGCCAGTGAACCGTGGAACGCGCGCCATGATCCGGCAAAGGTGGACGGCTTTGTGCGGGCGCCGACGCGCGACGCCGAAGGCGCCATGCATCCCTGGCTTTCGTACCAGGTTTCCAACGCCCTTTATCATGCGCCGGAAAACGAGAAGCGCCTGCGCCGCCTCAAGGCCGTCTATTACGGGTTGATGGAGGAGACGGATCATTATCTCGGCATGCTGTTTGCGCATCTGAAGCGCGAGGGATTGTGGGACGACACCGCTATCATCGTGACCAGCGACCATGGCGAACAGATGGGCGACCGGCATCTCATCGGCAAGTGCGGCTGGTTTGACGAAAGCTTTCACGTGCCGCTCATCATCCGCGATCCGCGCGCGCCCGCTTCAACGCGCGGGCGCATGGTTGATGCGTTTACGGAGAATGTGGACATCATGCCCACGCTCCTGTCGCTGCTTGGGCTCGGCGTGCCGCGCGCCTGCGACGGGCGCGACCTCTCGCCCTTTCTTTCAGGTGATACGCCGCGCAACTGGCGGACGCACGCCTATTGGGAGTATGACTTCCGCGATGCGGGCAGCGATCACGTCGAGAAGGCCCTCGGCATTGCCTATGACGCGTGCCATCTTGCCGTGCTGCGCGGGCATGAATTCAAATATGTGCATTTCGCATCACTGCCGCCGCTGTTCTTCGACCGGCTGAATGATCCGCAGGAACGGCGCAACCTTGCGGGCGATCCGGGTCATGCGCCGCAGATCATGGCAGCGATGCGTGCGCTCCTCTCTCACCGCATGATGCATGAGGACCGCACGCTGACCCATCTGCGCTCATCGCCGCTGGGACTGATGGAACGGGGCTGAGATTTACTCGCCGATTGCAACGGGGGCGAGGGTCACCCAGCGGCCGTCCTTGACCTGCGCCAGGAATCCGCCACGCACGCCCAGATGGTCGCTGGCCGAGTAATCCAGCGGCGCCAGGCCAAGCGCGCCTGAAGTCCACGGCGGCAGCTCCTCCAACGCGGCGGCAAAGCGTTCCCGCGTCAGATCAGGCCCGGCGGCCTTCAGAGCGGCGATGAAGAGATTGGCCAGATCATATCCCACCAACGCCTCCACGCCGGCGCGGGCGCCAAAGCGCTCCTCGTATCGGCCGATCCAGCTGCGCATGGCGCCATTGGCATCATCGGGATAGGGCATGGCCACCTGCCCCATCGCGTAGAGATTTTCTGTGATGCCCTTCGGCTCGGTTGCAAGGTTCTCCTGATAGATGGCCTGGCTGCCCAGGAAGACCGGCGACCATTCCAGCTCGTGTGCTGCCGCCAGTACGGTGAGCGTTGCCTCGGCAATCGTGCCGAGAATGACAAGCTCGCATTGACTATCCTTGAGCAAGGCCACCTGCGCGCGTGCGTCCGCGTCGGCGCGCGCCAGCGTTTCGGTTGCCACAAACTCAAGGCCGTTGGCTTTCAGGCCCGCAGATGCGCCATCGCGCAGAGCCGCGCCAAAATCGTCGCTCTGAAAGATGCCGCAGATGCGGGTAAAGCCCTGCGTCTTCAAAATCTCGTTCACCCCGGCGCGCAGCATCGGGCCATAGGGGGCGAGTGCTGCAAATTTCAGGCGGTTGAAAGGTTCAAAGGCGGATGGCGCTGCGGTGAGCGGGAAAAGGTGGAGCGTTCCCGCCTCAATCACACGTTCAATGGTGGCCTCGACTGTCGGGGTGCCGACAGGCGCGAGAATGGCAAACACATGATCGCGGCCCAGCAGCTTTTGCACGGCGCTGATGGCGCGGCGCGTGTCATAGCCATTGTCTTCGGCCACCAGGCGCAGCATGCGGCCATGCACGCCGCCGGCTTCGTTGGCTTCGGCAAAGGCCATCTCGATGCCGTTGCGCACGGCCACACCCCACCCCGAGATCGGGCCGGTGAGATCAACATGGGTGCCGACCACAATCTCGCTTTCGGATACGCCTTCGCTGCTGCCGCCCTCGCCACATGACGCGGCGCCAAGGCAAAACATCACGGCAGCCAGGAAACGAAGTCGGCGCATTGCTTCGGTCAGTCCAGCGGTTAGGATGCGTTTCAGACCCGCCTTCATAGACGAGCATGCCTTGCCGCGTCACCTCTTGAATTGCATCAAACCATGACGGCGCTTCCCGCCCTGCCGCGGCTGGACCTGTCGCGCGCGCCCGCCCCGCCCTATGGCGCCGTCGAAGTCTTTTCGCCGCTGATCCGGCGCGTGACGGCGAAGAACCCCGGCGGCTTCACCTTTCACGGCACGGGCACCTATATCGTGGGCCGGGGCGCACTCGCTGTCATTGATCCCGGCCCGGATGATCCGGCGCATATCAATGCCATTCTGGCGGCAACCGCAGGCGAGACGATCACGCATATTCTGGTGACGCACACGCACATGGATCATTCACCCGGCGCGCGGCCGCTTCAGGCGAAGTCGGGCGCGCAGATTTATGCCTTTGGCGGGCATCAGGGTGATGGCAGCGAGGCGGATGTGGCGGTGGAGGAAGGCGCCGATAGCGCGTTTGCACCAGACATTGTGCTGCACGACGGCAGCGTGATTGCCGGGCCGGGCTTCACGTTTGGGGCCCTGCACACGCCGGGCCACATGTCGAACCATCTCTGTTTTGCGCTGGCAGAAGAACGGACACTCTTTACCGGCGATCATGTGATGGGCTGGTCAACCAGTGTTGTCGTGCCGCCGGATGGCGACATGGATGACTATCTGGCGAGCCTTGCGCGCCTGGCCGCGCGTGATGATGCGGTGCTGGTGCCCACCCATGGCGGGCCGATTGGCGGGCCGCATGATCCTATGGGGCGGCAGCCGCAAGCATTTGTGCGCCAGCTGATCGATCACCGCCGCGCGCGTGAGGCGCAGATCCTGGCGCTGCTGTCAGGTGGGCCGAAAGCCATTCCCGCCATGGTGCGCGTCATCTATGCGGATGTGGATGCGCGGCTGCACGGGGCAGCCGGGCAGTCCATGCTGGCGCATCTGATCTCGCTCGAACGCACGGGCCGCGTGCGCCATGATGGCGGCGCGCTGCGCACCCGCATCTGGCAGATCGCCTAGTTCACCTTGTTGAGTTCGGCAATGAAGGCGCGGATGCGGTCAGCATTGGCGCCGAGGTCAGAAATGCCGACGCGCGAAGCCGAACGGATATCGAGCTTGGCGCCTGCGCCATCTGGTGAGACGACAATCACGACATCGTCCTTGAAGCCGAACCAGAGCGAGGTTGCGGTTGCTTCGATGCGCATCGCCGCATCATCGGCGGCGATGATCTCCCAGCCCTGCGCCTCGGCGGCTGCCTTGGCGCGCGCAAACACGGCCTGCGTTGAGGCGCCGCTGCGCCAGGTGACAATGTCGGGATAGGCTGCAAGCTGATACTCGCGGACATTGATGGTCTGGCCGCGCACTTCCATCACCGGCTTGTAGTCGAGGCCATTCATGCTGGCGCGGCGCGCCTCGGCCAATGCGACAAAGGCGGGCGGCTGATCCATGTTGGTCGTGATGTCGTGGATGGGCGGCACTTCGCCTGCGCGTGCCTGCAGCATCAGGGGCGGGGCCACCGCCAGCGCGCCCAGAACAATGCCGGTCAGGGCGCGGCCCATGCCCTCGCGGCTCTTGCGGATGAGCGCCACGATCACCCACAGCACGCCAAGGCCCGCTGCCGCCATGCCGACATAGGCGCCAAGTTTGAAAAGGGTGGCAAGGGCAAACATCCAGTCCCACACGCCAAAGCGGTTGCCGGGTCCGGCCAGCCCGACCATCAGGATGGCGACGATGCCGGCCAGCAATGCCAGCAGGCCAAGGAGGCGGGAGATGGTCATGGATACGTCCTTTCAGTGGTCGTCAATTGGCCGGTGAAGGTGCGGGTGGCGGCGACGGCGATACGGGATGAGGAGGCACCGGAACAGGAACTGGAGTTCCGGTCGCTTGGTTGATGCAGAAGTTTAGCTGCACAGGAACAAACTGGAACTGGTGCTCGGTTGCATTTTCCCCGACATGGTAAGTCCATTTGAGGAGTGCCTCGATTGCGGCATCTTCAAAGACACCGCGCGGGTCTGCGGCCAGCACATAGACCTTTTCGATCTCACCCAGCCTGTTAAACTTTGCCATCATGTACAGGGCGCCACTTGTCTCGGAAGCCAATGCTTCCGGCGGATATCTTGGCTGAACCCGGAGCAACGGCGCGCCGACAAACTGTGCATCTTTGGATGCAAGATAATCCGGATCCGACGTCAGCAAGCCAATCTCTATTCTCTGCTTCAGTGCGTCGTATATCGCGGCTCTCTCAGCAGTGAAGTCTGGGACCGTTTCACCCGCAGCTCTTGCTCTCAGTTCCTCTCCACTGAGCTCGCACAGCCTGCTTGCCAGATCACCCTCCTCAGCCTTTACGGGAGGAGCGCTCGCACAAACAAGAAGCGCCGAGATGAGCCAGTGCAAGAATGCGCGCATCAATTCGTCACCGGTGCCGGATCGGCGTTGCCCTGATCGAGGCAGAAGCGGATCGTGACATCGACAAACTGCATTGGCGCGTTGGTGGCATCGCCATGGGTGCGGTTGGTCCAGGCCCACACCGCGTCCATCGCCGCCTCATTGAAGACATCGGGCGGATCGGCGGCCAGCACATAGGCGCGTGATACCGCACCCGAGCGGCCAAAGCCGACCGCGATCATGACGATCCCCTCCATTTCGCGGGCCAGTGCTTCTTCGGGATAGCCGGGCTCAATGCGCACTTCCGGCTCGCCCAGAAACGATGCGCCAACGGAAGCGAGATAGTCGGGATCGGAATCGATGCCGGTGCGGTCGGCGCGTGCAGCCAGTTCGGCTTCGGCCCGTGCCGTCTGCATCGCAAAGCGCGAGAGATCGGTCTCGCCCGCCGCCATTGCACGCGCGCGGTTGCGTTCAATCTGGCAGACGAGTTTGCCAAGGCCCGAAGGTGCTGTGGCGGTCACTGCACCGCCCGCGGGCGCCACAAGCTCTGCCCGGCCCGCATCGGGATCAGGCGCCAGCCCCGGTTCCGGTTGGATGGCGCCGCCCTTGGGCGCCAGGATTGTTGAACCCAGCACAAGGACCGAGGCAAGAACCGCCAAAAGCGAACGTTTCACACCGCCAGGTTTTCCGGTGGCAAGCGCCCACAACAGGCCAAGCAGGCCGAGACCGCCGCCCGCCATTGCCGCATAGCTCACATAGGTGAGGAATTGCGGGGTCGTCGCGGCAACACCTGCTGCCTGAACGCGCACGCCGCTGGCGACGAGGCAATATCCGGCAAAGGCAACGAGGCTGATGCCGAATGCCATCCACGCAATAAACCCTGCCATGCGCTGGCGCGGGCGCGGCGTGAGTGTGGCGTAGCGCGCAAGGGGCGCGTCATCCATCATGTCGGCGGTTGCGGCCATGGCACTTTCCTCCCCCGCCGGCATGTCGCGCCACTGGTGCTGGCGCGGCACTTCCGGCTCGTGAAACGTCTGGGCTGCGGGGGGCGGCAGCATTTCTTCTGCGGGTGCAGGCGGCTGCTCCGGCACGGGCTCGGCATGATCCGCAACGGCCTGCTCGCCGGCCGCAGCGGAGCTTGCCATCAACCCGCGCAGGCTGGGCATTTCGGCGGAAGATGGTTCTGCGACAGGCGGCGCAGACGGCCCTGCTGTCATGGCTTGCGTCAGTTCAACTGCTTCAGCAGCGGGCTCATTGTCGATGGCATCCTTCGCAATGGCATCAAGCACCGCCATGTCGCGGGGCGGTGCGGGCGGCAACACGGGCTCTGCGCCTGCGGCCGTCAACTCGGTTGAGAGGGCCTCTTCAGCGCGGGCCGGGCGCTCCAGCTAAGAAGCACCGCCTGCGGCGGCGGCCGCACCTGCCGTTGGCAGTCGGTAATCCTTGAAGATGTTGCGCAGCTCCACCTTCTGGATCTTGCCGGTCGCGGTCAGCGGAATGTTGTCGATGAAGGCGACATCATCCGGCATCCACCATTTGGCGATTTTGCCGTCGAGGAAGGCGAGCATCTCTTCGCGCGACACTTCATGGCCCGGCTTTTTCTGGACGATGAGCAGCGGGCGCTCATCCCATTTGGGATGGTGCACGCCGATGACGGCGGCATTGGCCACCGCCGGATGGCCGACGGCGAGATTTTCAATGTCGATAGAGCTGATCCACTCGCCGCCCGACTTGATGACGTCCTTGGCGCGGTCAGTGATCTGCATGAAGCCCTGCGCGTCGATGGTGGAGACGTCGCCGGTATCAAAGAAGCCCTCGCCATCGAGCACCTGGCCGCCATCGCCCTTGAAGTAGCCGCTGGCAATCGCAGGGCCACGCACCACGAGATGGCCAAAAGCCTTGCCGTCGCGCGGCAGTTCCTTGCCGGCATCATCAAGAATTTTCATCTCGACGGTAAACATCGGGCGGCCCTGCTTCGACTTGATGCGCAGGCGCTCGTCAAACGGCAACGCCTTCTGCTCGGCCTTGAGCGTGCCTACGGTACCGACGGGTGAAAGCTCCGTCATGCCCCAGGCGTGGCTGACATCGACGCCATAGTTCTTCTCGAACTTTTCGATCATCGAGGGCGGGCAGGCCGAGCCGCCAATCGCCACGCGCTTCAAGGTCGAAAGCTTGAGATTGTTGCCTTCAAGGTGATTGAGGAGCGCGAGCCAGACTGTCGGGACGGCCGCGGTCATCGTCACGCGCTCGTTCTCGAGCAGTTCATAGATCGACGGGCCGTCAAGCCTTGCGCCGGGCATGACCAGGGCCGCACCCGCCATGGGCGCTGAAAAGGCCAGCGACCAGGCATTGGCGTGAAACATCGGCACGACCGGCAGAATGACATCGCCGTTCGAGACGCCCAGCGCATCCGACTGATTGGCCGCCAGCGAATGCAGCACGTTGGAGCGATGCGAATAGAGCACGCCCTTCGGATTGCCGGTGGTGCCGCTTGTGTAGCAAAGGCCGCAGGCGGTGTTCTCGTCGAAGCTCGCCCACTCAAAGCTGTCGCTGCCAGCTGCTACGAACTCTTCGTAACAGATCACATTGCGCAGCGATGTCTGCGGCATGTGGGCGCGATCTGTCAGGATGATGATCGCCTCGACCGATTTCAGGTGATCCTGGATTTTCTCGAGCAGCGGCACGAAGGTCAGATCCGTCATGATGATCCGGTCTTCGGCGTGATTGGCGATATAGACAATCTGCTCCGGGAACAGGCGCGGGTTCAGCGTGTGATAGACGGCGCCAACACCGGCAATGCCGTACCAGGCTTCAAGATGGCGCTCGGTGTTCCAGGCGAGCGTGGCGACGCGATCACCCAGGCGGACTCCGAAGGACTGGAACGCGGATGCGAGCTTGCGCGCGCGGCGGTGAATGTCGGCATAGGTTGTGCGGCGGATGCCGCCATCCGGCTCGACCGCGCGGGTGACGATCTGGCGGTCACCAAAATAGGTTGCCGCATGATCCAGTATCTTGTGGACCAGCAACGGCCAGTCCTGCATCAAGCCACGCATCGACGCTGTCTCCCCTAACCCCTTGACGCGCGATGGCTTTTGCCGTTGCCGCGCGATCTGACACCCTAAGCCGACTATAGGTACTGCGCGGCGCGGCTTCAACCGCTCCTGGCCTGTCTTTGCGCCGAATTCAGGCCGATCTGGCCTGCATCGCGCCAAACCGCACCTTCGGGTTGTGCGATCAGAATCCTGCGCTTGTCGGAGGTCACAAAGCGGGCGGGACCGCCGCTGTGACATGTGAACGTTTCACACCCTTGTTACTCTCATTCGCAGGTTCGTGAACCCCTTGTTCCCAAAAACAAGTTCATATCGTGGCGCGCGGCTACGGGGGCGCGCGGTCCCTTCAACCGCAACTGGGGAGCGGTGATACGTGTCACAGAACAATATCGCGCGCGGCTTGGCCGCCACGGGCCTGCTTTGGCTTCTTGCTGCACTGCCGTCCGGGCAGGTGCTTGCGCAGGACAATGATGCCATCGACGCGACCGGCGCCACACGGCCCATCGCAACCGCCACACGCATCAGCAGTGATGAGGCGCCCAGCATTGACGGCGACATCAGCGACGCCATCTGGGCGCGCGCTACGCCGATTGAGGACTTCGATCAGCTGGAGCCCGATGACGCCGCCGCGCCCAGCGAGCGCACCATCGCCCGCATCCTCTATGACGAGAACAATATCTATTTCTCGTTCTATGCCTATGACAGCGATCCGTCCGGCATTTCGGCCAATCTGATGAGCGGCCCTTACGGGCTTTCGGCAGATGACTTCGTGCGCGTGTTTCTTGACCCCTCGCGCAGCCGGCGCAATGCCTATCTGTTCGAAGTCAACCCGATCGGCGCGCGCTCTGAGGCCGTCATCCAGAACAACACCGACTTCATCTTTGAGTGGAGCACGGTGTGGGGCGCAAAAGCGCGGATCGTCGAGGATGGCTGGACAGCCGAAATCGTCATCCCCTTCCGCTCCATCTCCTATGACCACGAGATGGGCGATTGGGGCCTCGAGATGATGCGGCTGGTGCGGCGCAAGAGCGAGCGCATCCGCTGGGCCAATCCCGACAACGCGCTTTTTTCTACCGACGTCAGCCGCGCCGGCACCATGCGCAGCATAGAAGGGACGAGCCAGGGCATGGGCCTTGACGCCATTGTCTATGGCAGCCTTGTGTACAAGCATGACTGGCGCCCGGCGACGCGCGAAGATGACGTCACGTTCGAGCCTTCGGCGAACATCTTTTACAAGATCACGCCTGCGCTGACCGGCACGCTGACGCTCAACACCGACTTTTCGGATACGCCGCTGGATGAGCGGCAGGTCAATACCTCGCGCTTCTCCCTCTTTTTTCCCGAGACGCGTGAATTCTTCCTCCAGGATGTGGCCCTCTTCGAGTTTGGCGGCGGGGCGCTGGAAGACGTTAATGGCAGCCCCTTCTTCTCGCGCCGGATCGGTCTTGCAAATGGCGAGCCGGTCAATCTGAACGCCGGCCTCAAGCTCTCGGGCGTGGTGGGCGATGTGTCACTGGGCGCGCTCAGCGTGTGGGCCGATGGTCCGGCAGGCGAAGACCCGCGCCTTCTCTCCGTCTTGCGCGCGTCAATGCCGGTGGGTGAGTCCAAGGCCGGCATCATCCTGACCAACGGCGATCCGGTGGGTGATGACGACAACACGGTGCTGGGCTTCGACTATCAGTACCGCAACTCGCAATGGGTTGAGGGCATGTCGTTCCGCGCTGACTTCTACTATCAGCGCAGTTTCTCGGCGCTGGCGGGCGATGACGACAGCTTTGGCCTGCAATTTTCGCAGACGAGCGAGCCCTTCACCTTCGAGATCAACGCGCAGCAGATCGGCGAGAATTTCAATCCGGCGCTCGGGTTCGTGAACCGGCCGGCGATCCGGGAGCTCAATGGCGATTTCGCGTACCGCTATCGCACCGATGGCGGCGACATACGCTGGTATGAGATCGGCTCATGGTTCTACTACGTCACCGATCTCGACGGTAATCTGGAGACGCGCGAGAACGGCGTGTGGGCAGGGTTCCTGACCAGCGAGAATACCGAGCTGTTCGTCAACCTGATGAATGCCGAGGAAAACCTGCCGTTCGGCTTTTTCCTGCCCGACAGCGTCTTCATCCCTGCAGGTGATTATGAGTGGTGGCAGGTCAGCCTCAACCACGGCACTTCGGACGAGCACGAATTTTCCTATCAGGTAAATCTCGCCTACGCCGATGGATTTTTTGATGGTGTCTACACACGGGCCAATTTCGGCATCACGTGGCGGCCGAGCGAACACTTCTCGATCTCGCCGCGATGGAACTATCAGAAATTCGACATGCCAGACGGCAAGGTCGAAATCCACATCGCGTTCCTCAATGGCACGATCGACTTCACGCCTGACAGCGGCATGATCATCCAGGCGCAGTGGGACAACATCTCGCAGGCGATGGGCGCATCGATCCGCTACCGCTGGGAGTATGAGCCGGGTTCGGAGTTTTTTGCGGCCATTGCTGAAGGGGCGCATATTGACGAGGAGACTTACGAGTCGCATGTCAGCGGCGCGTCCATCCGCATCGGGCATCTGTTCCGCTATTGATCAGGTGTGCGCGAGCGCCGGGTTCACTTCGAGCCCGGCCGGATCCTGATGGATCAGCACTTCGGCGCCGGGGAAGGCGGCCATGATGGCCGCCTCCACCTCGTCGGACACTTCATGGGCGCGGGAAAGCCGCATGTCCGGATCAAGTTCGAGATGAAACTGGATAAAGGTTGAAATGCCCGAGCGCCGCGTGCGCAGATCGTGAATGTCGCGTACTTCCTTGTGGGCACACGCAATCTCGCGGATTTTCTTCCGGTCGGTCTCGTCGAACTCCCTGTCCATCAGCTGGTCATAGGAGGCGCGGACAATCGAAATGGCGCTCCAGCCGATGACGCCGGCAATCACAAGGCCGATGGCGCCATCAAACCACAACAGGCCGAACTGCGCCGTCATGACCAGGGCGGCGATCACTGCCGTGTTCATCAGGAGATCGCCGACATAATGGAGATTGTCGGCGTGGATGGCGACAGAGCCGGTCATGCGGATGATGCGGCGCTGATAGGCGACGAGCCCCAGCGTCATGGCAATCGAAAAGAGAATGACGCCGATGCCCAGAAGATCATCAGTCACAGGCACAGGGGCAATCAGGCGCGACACCGACTCATAGGTGAGGAACACGGCCGACACCGCAACCAGGCCAGCCTGGACAAGGCCGGCCAGCGCCTCGGCCTTGCCATGGCCGAAACGGTGTTCGGCATCGGCAGGCGTCACGGCGTGGCGGACGGCCAGAAAGTTGAACGCTGACGCAAGCACGTCAAGGCCGGAATCCATCAAGGCGCCGAGCATCGCAACTGAGCCGGACTGCCACCACGCCACTGCTTTTGCTGCCACCAGCGCCAGCGCCACAGCGACGGAGGCAAGCGTGGCGCGCTGCATCAGCCGTGACTTTTCCTGTGGCGTGAGGTTCACCGGCGCCTCACGGATAGAGACGGGATGCGGCCCACGGCGCATCGGCAGAGGCGCGCCGATAAACGACACGGTCGTGGAGACGGAAACGGCGGTCGCGCCAGAACTCGATCTCGAGCGGCGTCACGCGAAAGCCGGACCAATGCGGCGGGCGGTCCACCTTGCTCAAGGCGTATTTCGCGGCATAGCGTGCAATCTCTTTTTCAAACTCAAAGCGGCCATGCATCGGCCGCGACTGTGCGGATGCCCATGCGCCGATCTGCGCATCCTTGGGACGTGTGGCGAAATAGGCGTCGGCCTCGGCATCGGTCACAACCGAAATTGTTCCGCGCACGCGCACCTGCCGGCGCAGCGACTTCCAGTGAAACAGCAGCGCCGCCTTTCGGCTGGCCAGAAGCTCCCGGCCCTTGGCGCTCTCAAAGTTGGTGTAGAACACAAAGCCGCGCGCATCATGGGCCTTCATCAGGACCATGCGCACGTTGGGCAGGCCATCCGCATCAACCGTTGCGACCGCCATACCGTCGGGATCGTTGATCTCCTTGGCGCGCGCCTCCTGATACCAGGCGGCGAACTGGGCCATCGGGTCATCGCTGACCGGCAATTCGGCGTTTTCCGCGGGTTCTGTCGTCATGGATGATTGCGCCGTTAGCCATAAGATCACGGTCCGATGACGTGACGCATTCGAGGTAACACGCTATCTTTCCGCGTCAACCCCTGAAAGCGTTCCCGGGACCATGTTGAAACTGCTTCGCAGTCTTGCCGCTTCGTTTGCCGCGATTGCCCTGCTCGCTGGATGTGCAACGGCCGCGCCCGGGCAGCCGCGTTTTGATGAGGCCGCTGCTGCCTATGACCGGGGCGACTATGCCAAGGCCTTTGTCATCTGGAAGGAACTGGCAGATGACGGCGACATCGCTGCCATGCGCAATGTCGGCCAGCTCTATCGCCGCGGGCTGGGTGTGGAACGCGATCCGGTGATGGCCTTCCGCTATTACGGCCGCGCGGCAGAGCTTGGCCTTGCCACCGCCATGGCCAATGTCGGCGTCATGTATGTGACCGGCGAGGGAGTTGAGGCCAATCCCGCCGAGGGAGCCCAGTGGCTGGCGCGCGCAGCCCAATCCGGCGTGCCGGTTGCAATGTATGAGCTGGCGCGGCTTTACGAGGCGGGGCTTGGCGTTGAGAAAAACCTCGACACGGCGCGCGAGCTATACCGGCGGGCGGCGGATGCGGGCGATGAGGAGGCGCGGCTTGCGCTGGCGCGGCTGGAAGCAGGCCTCAGGGGCGCCGCCTCGCCGTGAAACGCGCCCTTTAACGGGGCAATGAGACTTCCTAGATTGAACGGGCAGCGCGAATCCCCGGCTGCAGACGTGACCCCTTTGCGATGCGCGACCCCTATACCGTTCTTGGCGTGAAAAAATCTGCCAGCGACGCCGACATCAAGAAGGCGTTCCGCGAGCTTGCCAAAAAGCATCACCCCGATGCGCACGGCAAGGATCCGAACGCGCTCAAGAAGTTCCAGGAAATCTCGGCGGCCTATGAGCTTTTGTCCGACAAGGAAAAGCGCCGCCAGTATGATCGGGGCGAAATCGACGCCAACGGCCAGCCCCAGGGTTTTGCAGGCGGCGGCTTTGGTGGCGGGGGGCGTGGACCGTTCCGTGACTTTCGCGGACGTGCAGGCGCGGGGCCCGAGGCCGCTGCGGGCGGCTTCAACTTTGAAGACATTCTGGGCGACATCTTTGGCCGCCGCGCCAATATGGGCGGGCGTGGCGGGTCCAGTGGCGCGTCGGGTGGCGGCGCTGGTGGCTTCTCGGGGTTTGATGCAGGAGATCCGGGGCGCGGCCGCGCCGATCAGACCTTATCGCTCAAAGTCGCGTTTGAAGATGCGGCGCTGGGGGCAACGCGGCGTATCCGCCTTTCTGGCGGCAAACAGCTCGATGTGAAAATTCCAGCCGGTCTTACCGAGGGCCAGCAGATCCGCCTTAAAGGTCAAGCCGAAAACGGCGGTGATCTTCTGGTCACGGTTGGCATTGAGCCGCACGCGCATTTCACGCGCGAGGGCAAGGACATTCATCTGCGATTGCCCGTCACGCTGGGCGAGGCCATAGCCGGCGGCAAGGTGACAGTGCCAACGCTGACCGGCAATGTCGTCATGTCGATCCCGGCAGGCGCCAACAGCGGCACGCGCCTGCGCCTCAAGGGCAAGGGCGTGCAGGCGGCATCGGGTGCGGGCGATCAATATGTGACGCTGGAAATCACCTTGCCGGAAAAGATCGATGCGGAGCTTGAGAACTTCATCAAGCTGTGGAGCGGCCGCCACCCCTATGATCCGCGCAAGAAGCTGGGTTAAGGCAACTGCCGCCCCCCTTGTTTGACCCATTCCGGCTGATCGGCTATTGCGCCTGTCACATGGCGTCAGATCACGAGGTTGAAACATGACCACCGGAACCGGCCTGATGAAGGGCAAGCGCGGCCTTATCATGGGCGTGGCCAACGAGAAGTCGCTGGCGTGGGGCATCGCGCAGGCGCTGCATGCGCAGGGCGCGGAACTGGCTTTCACCTATTTTGGTGATGCGCTGAAAAAGCGTGTGGAGCCGCTGGCGAAGAGCATTGGCGCCGCGCACATCCTTTCCTGCGATGTCGGTCAGGCCGACACGATCGACAGCACGTTCAACGCGCTGAAAGATGCGTGGGGCTCTCTCGACTTTGTCGTCCATGCCATCGCCTATGCGGGCAAGGATGCGCTGAAGGGCCGCTATATGGACCTGACGCATGAGGAATTCTCGCAGGCGCTCAGCATTTCCTGCTGGTCGTTTACGGCTGTTGCCCAGCGTGCCGAGAAGTTGATGCCGAATGGCGGCGCACTTCTGACGCTTTCCTATTATGGCGCCGAGAAGGTGCTGCCGCATTACAACGTGATGGGCGTGGCCAAGGCGGCGCTGGAATGCAGCGTGCGCTATCTCGCCGAAGACCTGGGCCGCCAGAACATTCGCGTGAATGCCATCTCGGCGGGTCCGATCAAGACGCTGGCGGCGTCTGGCGTGGGCGATTTCCGCTTCATGCTGAAATGGAACGAGCTGAATGCGCCGCTGCGCCGCAATGTGACGATCGGCGACGTCGGCAATGCGGGCCTCTTCCTGCTTTCCGATCTGGGCGCGGGCGTGACCGGCCAGATCCAGTATGTCGACAGCGGCTATTCCATTCTTGGCCTTGCGTCGCTTGAGAATGCGGCGGGCTCATCGGAACTGCTCGCCTCAGTGCGCAAGGGCGCTACGGAGTAAGGCAAGCGCGCCATGTCGCATAACAGCTTCGGCCATCTCTTCCGCATGACGACCTGGGGCGAAAGCCATGGGGCCGCCATCGGGTGTGTGGTCGATGGCTCACCGCCCGGCATTGCGCTTTCCGAAGCCGACATCCAGCCTTATCTTGACCGGCGCAGGCCGGGCACGTCGCGCTTTGTCACGCAAAGGCGCGAGCCGGACCGCGTGAAAATCCTTTCCGGCATTTTTGACGAGGGCGCGGGCGCGCGCACCACCGGCACGCCGATCTCGCTCCTCATCGAGAATGAGGACGCGCGGTCCAAGGACTATGGCGCGATTGCCGAAAAATTCCGGCCGGGCCATGCGGATTACACCTATCAGGCCAAATACGGCATCCGCGACTATCGCGGCGGTGGTCGGCAATCGGCGCGCGAGACCGCCTCGCGCGTGGCGGCGGGTGCGGTGGCGCGCAA
>DEIC01000083.1 GCA_002352285.1 Alphaproteobacteria bacterium UBA2784
TTCCACTGGCGGCGGTAATAGGATTCACCCATCCACTGGGCCACTTTCGCGCCCAGTTCCGGCCCCGTATCGCCAAAGCCATAGGCAATGACATTCATATAGTCCGGCGGCGACGGGATCAGGCTCACCGCATCCATATAGGCGCCGCTTTGCGCCGCATACGGATGATTGACCGTAATCTGCATGATGACGGACTGCACCGGCATGCCACCCACGGGTTCTTCCGGCGTCGGCGGCGTATAGGAGGCGATGATCTCGTCATCCAGCTCCAGCGAACTGGCGCCACCCGTCTGATACCACAGCAGCACCTTGCCATAGATCTCATCGACAAAAAGCGTCTCATCGAAATTCTGCTGCAACCGGATCGTCGTGCGCAGCACATTCGGAATGTCATTGGCAAAAGTCGCCGAAACTGCGGCCGGATAGGGCAGCGTGGCCTGACGCAACGGTGCTTCGCCATGGCGAATGATCGTCTGCCCGCCAATCACGTCATCCATCGCCGCATCCGGCATGTTGTTGCGCAGATGGTTGAGGAGATTGGTGGCGTACGTGCCCAGATTGTTCCAGACATTCGTCTCGTTGGCATTGCGCAGTTTGTGAATCCCACCAGTGCTGTTGCTGGTCGCGTTCACCAGCGCCTGCGTCACAAACGTGGAGCCGTTAAAGCCCATTGCCGTGTTGAGATTGATGCCGGTCTTGAAGTTGTGCGGCTTGTAGGCAGGGTCGAAAACATATTCCGTGCCGCCTATCGTGGCCCGCACCCAGATGTGGCTCATCACAACCGACGTAATGGCGCTGCCATTGGCTGTAACCACCGCCGGAAACCCGCCCGATGCCAGGATTTTCTGGGCGGCTTGCGCGTTTGAAACGCCGAACCAGTCCGAAAACTGCTGGCCGGTCAGCGTGACCGTCCCGTACTCGTAAGAAGCCGGAATGCCTGATGCGCGAAGAAGCTCGACCATCAGATGCGCCTGGTCAAACGGCGTCCCCGCCTTGTCGATCGCAGCGCCGCGCGCGCCTTTCTGCAGACCGAACAGGTACGTGACCGCAATCTCGTCCCGCACAAAGCTGTAGATGAGATCGGGATCGTTTCGCAGCGCGGCAGCAAGCGAAATGATATCAGGATCGGGGTCGCCACTGCGCGGCAGGCTGTTCAACCCCACGCCCTGATAATAACTCAGCGCCGCCTGCGGCGTCACAGGAGTCGATTCTGATCCTACCTGCACGCTGGGCAGCGACGGCGCTGTCGCCATCGACAGCGGCGCACCCAGCGCAACGGCAATAAACGCAAGCAGCACACGAAGGAATGTCGAACCCTTCATCGGATGATCCTCTTCAAACGGGCAATCCACGATTGCCACAAGAGTAATCACCGGAATTTCGTGCGGGCATAAATTACCTGTCGTTTTCTTGCCAACAGGAAAAGGACAACACATGAAAACGATGAAACGCCTGCGCGCGGGCGCGCTTGCCGCCATCTCATTTTTGCCCTTCGTCTTTGCATCACCCGCTCTGGCAGAGGCGAGTTACACCTATGATGAGCAGGGCCGCGTCACATCCATCACCTATGACGATGGCACGCAGGTGGTTTACACCTATGACGAGGCTGGCAACCGGACCGAGGAGCGCCGCACTGCCACGTCTGGCAACAACGCACCTGATGCCGCGCCAGACAGCTTCACACTGAATGAGGGAATTACGTCGCTTTCATTCGATCCGCGATTGAACGATACGGATCCTGAGAGCCAGGCACTGACAGTTTACTCTATCGCCAACGGTCAGTTCGGTGTCACGTCTCTTACGGGCGGCGGCACGGGCGTGCTCTACCAGACCACACATCACCGCAATGCAGTTGAGGAGCTGGTCTATGTGCTGCGTGACAGCGCGGGCGCCACGTCCGCTGGTCTCGTCACAATCACGCTCGCGAATCTTGCTCCCAGCGCGGTCAGCGACTCGGTATCAACACCGATCAATACTCAAGTCACACTGCACCCCCTCGCCAATGACACTGACCCGGGCGGTGATGCATTGTTCATTCAGTCGATTGGCACACCCTCCAGCGGCTTCGCGCAGCTGAGCACCGACAGGCTGTCAATTGACTTCACACCGCAAGAGGCGTTCTCGGGCAACGTATCACTTGCCTACACTGTTGCTGATGGCGATGGCGGCACGGCGAACAGCTCGATCATCATCAATGTGGCGGCACCACCCAACCAGCCGCCGGTTGCGGTGAATGATACGCTCCAGGCCATCGCCGGTGCAGCTTCCGTGATTGATCCGCGCATCAATGACAGCGACCCCAACGGCCATCCACTGACAATCACTGCGGTTACGGCGCCTGCGCACGGCACGGCATCCATCACGGGAAGCGGCACATCCATCACCTATACGGCGACATCGGGATACACGGGCGCCGACAGCTTTGGCTACACCATCAGCGACGGCTTTGGCGGCTCCGCATCCGCCACCATCAATGTGACAGTTGCCGCCGCAAACACACCGCCCGTGGCCAATGACGACTCGATCGATATTGAAGTGGTGTGGGCTGGTTCATTCACACCGCAAGGCGCTGTGAACGTTGTGTTCAATGACACCGACGCGAATGGTCACACGCTGTCTGTCACAGGCTTCACGAACGGCAGCGCGGGCACCGTCACCCAAAGCGGAAATGTATTGACATGGACGCGTAATGCGGCACTCACCAACATGCTGCCGGTCCCGCCGGACACCTTTACTTACACAGTGTCTGATGGATATGGCGGCACGGATACGGGAACCGTGACGGTCAATATCACGATCTATCCGCCGGAGCCGTGAGTCCGGTCCAACGGCCTGTCCAGGGCCGGGTCGCAAGGCCCGGCCTCTGCTCTCCGGCAATTCAAATTGGCGTGACAATCCGCGTCAACACGCCCCGGCTTTCAGCAACCTCCCTGCCGTACTAGGCGGGTGGTTTGCGAGACGAGGAATGATAGAGCGATATCAGCCAGCTGTCACCCGCCCGCCTGAGAATGCTCGTTGCTGCTCCAAGACGCACGATTGGTTCCGCCTCATCCTTCAGGACAATGGTGTAGCTGTAGGTCTCCCACGCCACAGCCAGATCGCCTGTGACTTCCACGCCAGCCTGATAGTTGGAAAACTCAAACGAGACAATCTCGTCAAACTCTGGCCCCAGATGCCGTTCCAGATACTGCGCCCAGGTTCCTTCAAGTCCGCCCTGTTCAAAAATTTGCGCCTCCTGGGTAAAAAGGGCGGTAGCGGCGGCGCCATCCAGATTTTCGATTGCGTCCTTGTATGCCAGCAAGACTGCTTTCGCGCGTGATGCGTCATCTGCTGACGGAGGCTCTGCTGCAACAGCCCCTGCGAGGACGAAAGCCAGAAAAAATGCCAATGCGAATTGTTTCATGATGCTCTCCTGTTGATGTTGGTGGGGACGGAAGACATTTTGCGGGTGCGCGCCCCCTTGCCGGCCTACCTGACGCTGATGGTTCCAACCATTCCGGATTCCGAATGTCCGATGAAATTGCAGGAGAAAAAGAACTCGCCCTG
>DEIC01000042.1 GCA_002352285.1 Alphaproteobacteria bacterium UBA2784
GAATGTTGCAGCGCCTCGCGGATTGTCACCGTGCCCTGATAGTCGCGGTCGAAGTTGCGCGGCGTATAGCCGTCGAACGTGATCGCGGCGTCGTCGATCAGGGTTGCGGGATGGATGACAAGATCATCAAAGCCGAAACCATAGATGAAGGGCTTGAGCGCCGAGCCGGGCGAGCGGATGGCGCGCGCAAGGTCTACATAGCCTGCGGGGCCCCAGTAGTTTGCGCCACCAGCATAGGCCAGCACTTCATGCGTTTCGTTATCGACGACGATGGCCGCGAGATTGGCGCCATCGCGAAAAAATTGAAGCTCATTAGCGAGGAGGCGCTCCACATTTTCCTGCAGGCGGCGATCAATGGTGGAGGTGACATGTGCCCCCGGCGCTGCGGTACGCGCCAGACGGTCTGCCAGGTGCGGCGCATGGAACGGCATGGCGCCGCGATCAGCCCGCAAGGGGTCATCCATGGCCTCGCGCGCATCCTCGCAGGAGATTGCCCCGCGCTCGCACAAGACCTGCAGCACGCGGTTGCGCCCCTTCAGCGCTGCATCGGGATTGCGGTCCGGACGCAGGCGCTCGGGCGATTGCGGCAGGGCAACCAGCAAGGCTGCCTCTGAGAGCGTGAGGTGCTTTGGCTCCTTGCCGAAATAGATCAGCGAAGCCGCGCGCACACCCTCGATGTTGCCGCCGAAGGGCGCGAGCGTGAGATAGATGCCGAGAATCTCATCCTTGGTGAAGCGCGCCTCCAGCTGCAGGGCGCGCGTCATCTGGGCAAATTTGCGGATGAGGCCGCTGCCGCCCGGCTCCAGCAGGCGCGCCGCCTGCATGGTGAGCGTGGAGGCGCCCGACACGACGCGCAGATTGGAAAGGAACTGCCAGCCCGCGCGCGCAACCGCCAGCGGGTCGATGCCGGTGTGATCGGAAAAGCGCTGGTCCTCGTAGGCCACAAGCAGGCGCAGATAGCCCGCATCAACATCTTCGGGCCGCGTTGCCAGACGCCAGATGCCGTCGGAGGCGAGATAGGCACGCAGCATGCGCCCGCTGCGGTCCTCGATCACCGTTGAACGGTCATAGGTGCGCGAGAGGTCAGGCGGGAAGATGCGGTCAGCCGCCAGTATGGCAAAGAGCGCGCCGATAACGGCGAAAGCCGAAATCGTGGCGCGCTCCTTCGTGACTTTCGGCCAGAACCTCACTTCATCCTCTAATGCTCTGTCCGGCGTGGCGGCGGCGCGGAAGAATTCTCCCGCGCCGCGTCGCCATCAATCTGCCGCTGCAATCGTCACCGCCGACAGGGCCGTGCGGCCCATGATCTGCGGCGCATACATGTCTTCCACCTGAGCGGCAGGCACCGTGAAGTTGCCCGGCGTAATCGCCCGCACGACATAGGCGACCGTAAAGACCGGACGCACCTGATTGGTGTTCGGGTCAGACGAGCGCCAGGTCGAGCCGATGGTGAAGGTCGAGACGAAGCGGTCGTCACGCGCCACCACCGAGGTCGCCGCTGCAAGCTCCGGCAGGAACGGATAGACGCTGGACCCATCCTCGTTGCGGCGCACGGGGCCTTCGATCTCCCAGCCCGCAGGCAGAAGATCGAGCACCGCCATTTCGCGGAACAGGTTGTTTGCCATCTGGCCCGAGATCACCACGATGGCGCGGTCGTTCTGGCGCATCGTGGCGAGGTTCAGCGGCGTGCCGTCAAGCGCCAGGATCGTCTTGTTGACCGACATGCCCGCCGACATCGGCGGCAGCGGCGCCGCGGGCGAACCCGACACCGACACCGTGCGATAAAGCGTGGTGCTGCCGGTATTCGTCACGGTCACGCCGCCTGCAACCTCTGCATCCGTCGGCAGGATGGTCACGGCATTGCCGCCCGTCTCGGCCGTTGTGCCGGAAAGGCTGATCGACACGGGCTGCGCCTGCGCCAGCAACTGGCGCTGGGCCAGCAGCATCCACGCCTTTTCCTGCGTCGTCGTATAGTTGAGCGACAGGTTGAACTCGCGCGTGCGGTTCAAGAGCTGCAGCACGAGACTGTTGTCGTTCACTTCGGCGGCCACCGCCGTAAGGCCCGAGACGTCACGCAGCATCGAGCCGTAGCTGGTCGAGATATAGGTGATCGGCTGTGCGGCCAATGCACCATCACGCGCGCGGGCGAAGGCAATACTGGCGCGCGAGCGGTCGCCAATCGAGAGCAGCGCTGCACCCAGCATGCCATCNNTTCATGGCGCGGTCGATGCCCTCCTGCGGCACGACATAGGTGCCCTCGGCTTTGGCGCGCATCAGGAAGTCGATGGCGAAGGCGCCGATGAAGGTGTCGGCCTCGTCGCCCAGATGCGACCACATGCCAAAGCCGCCCGACCATTGCTGCATGTCGAAAATGCGGTCGATGGCGCCCTGCACACGCTCGTGCATCGCGGCATCCACGCGCAGACCGGCAGCACCAGCCACATCATTGAAGACGAGCAATGGCATGGCGCCGCTGGTCGTCTGCTCAAGACAGCCATAGGGATAGCGGTCGAGCCATTTCAGCATGCCCGCCACATTGTCATAGCCCTGCACGCTCGAGACGTTGAGTGAGAGGCTGGTTGATCCCGGCACGAACTGCGACAGGATCGAGTTTGGCAATGCGTAAGACGCGCCGGGGGCAAGGGTTGCCACCTCGTCCACCGATTGCGTCAGCTGCGCCGGGCGCACTTCAATCGGCCAGGCGCGGTCGATCTTCATGCCGCCGGGGCCTTCCAGCGTCAGATTGATCGTGCCAATGCCTGCGCCCTGCGCCATCAGGGTGACGGGCAGAAGCTCGCGCTGATTGGCGCCGAGATTTTGCGAGAGGCGCACTTCGCCACCCTCTGCCATCACGGTGCCGGAGGCGCGTACGGAGACCGTATAATCTCCCGCCGGGCCTGCCACATTGTGCAGGTTAAGGCCGACGCGCGCGGTATCGCCGGGCGCGAGGAAGCGCGGCAGGATGACTTCGGCCACGACATCATCGCGCACCGTCATCGGCTTTGAACCCTGACCTACGCCGTTTGCTGACCACGCAACCGCCATCAGGCGCAATTCGCCGTTGAAGTCGGGCACGTCGAAAGTGACCGACGCCTTGCCCTCGCTGTCGAGCGCCACAACGCCCGAATAGAGCGCGACGATGCGCTGGGGGACGACGGAGAGGCCGCGGCCGCCCAGACTGTCACCACCTGAACGCAGCTCACCCAGCTGGATGAGATCGGTTTCGATCAGGCGGCCATAGTCATCGCGCATATCAAGGCCAAGGCGGCGGCGGCCGAAATAGAAGCCTGCCGCATTCGGGCTCTTGAAGTCGGTCAGCTGGAGCACGCCCTCGTCCACCGCGGCGAGCGTGACATAGGCTTCGCCATCAGCATTCGCGACGCTCAAAGGCACGGTGACCGACTGGCGCGGCGCAATCACTTCGGGGCTGCCGATGGTCACATCCATCGTGCGCGGCGTGTTATCGACGCCGATCCAGGTCAGGCCAATCGCGCGCACCGGCGCCTTGGTCTGGGCGGAGTCGAGCGGACGATAATGGGTGACAAGTACATAGGCGCCCGCACCCCATTCTGCCCTGACTGGCACGTCGATGGTGGCGCCATCGGCGGGAACGTCGATCACGTCGCTGGAGAAGATGCGGTCACCGGCCACCACGACGAGCGCCTTGCCATCCGTATTCGGCGTGATGCGCACCTTGGCGGTTGAACCGGCGGCATAGTCATTCTGTTCGGCCTCCACAGCCAGGCGATCCGGACGGTCACCGGTTGATGATGCACCCCAGCCCGACCAGAAGCGGATCGAAGTGGATGCGCCGGTTGCCGCATCCGTCACTGTCAGGCGATAGGTGCCCCATGAAAGTACCTGACCGAAAGCGGCAGGTGCACCGGCTTCGATGTTGATCGTCTGGCCTGCTACGATGCGGTCGCGCACAATGCGCTCGTAACGCCAGTTCCCGTCAACCGTGTACCAGTGATAGTCCACATTCTCGTTGACGAGTTCGAGCGTGACATTGGGCAGCGCCACGCGCTCACCCGATGCATTCACGGCCACGATTTCAAACTTGGCCTCGCTGCCCTCGGCAATCTCATACTCAAAGAGCGGGCGGATGCCGATCATGACATTGCGGGTGCGCACCGGCACCTGAACCTCACGCGCCGTTGTGCGGCCGCCGGGTTCATGCATTGCAATGCGCATGGTCGCCAGAAGCGGGATCGTGGTTTCCGGCACCTGATCGAACAGCGCGGTGGCGGTCGATGCACCTGCGGCATCCGCCGTCGTCACCTCGATCTGGCCCATCACCTCGTCGAAGGTTTCATCAACCCGGCCCCACTGATAGCCATCGAGATCCGGGAAGGGGTTGGGGTCACGCGTGATGCGGTATTCGCCCTCGCCCGTCAGGCCCGCGCCCGACGCGCCATAGAGGAAGCGCGTCATGACATCGACGGTGGCGCTGCCGCCCACCGACACCCAGGTTTCGCGCGGCGTCAGCTCCACCTTCAGGCGCTGCGGTACGAAATCCTGCACGTCAAACTGGACGCGGCCGATCGCTTCACCGTTCACATCGGCATAGGCCGCAGCGCTCCAGCGGCCGCGCGGCGCGCCCGATGACAGCGTGAACGACTGCGCAAAACCGCCCAGCGTCTGGTCGCTGATGACATAGCGGCGGAACTCCTGTCCGTCGGGCTTGGAGACGACCAGCGTCACCGGCATGTCGCCAAGCGCGTTCGCCGTAAAGTCGCGCAGCAAGCCGGTCAGATAGACCGTCTCGCCCGGACGATAGATGCCGCGGTCCAGATAAAGGAAAGCGTCCGCCACGTCGGGGATGGAGCGGCCCTCAACGCCGCGATCCGACAGGTCAAACGAGGAGCGGCGCAGATCGATATAGGAGAAATCACCGCCGGCACTTGCCGTCACAACGGCAGGTTCGTTGCCGCCGGTGCCCGACATGATCGACCTGGAGAAAGTCGCGCGGCCATCGGCGTCGGTCGTTGCCTCGCCCAGCACTTCGTTATTGCGGGCGATCAGGGTGAGCTTCACCCCGCCCATCACGTCGGCATCCGAGAAATTGCGCGCAAAAACAGTCAGGCCATCTTCACCGGCAAAGGTGGTGAGGCCGACATCGGTGTTGATGATCCATTGCGCTGCAATCGGATCCCAGTCCCATTCGGATTCACGTTCGTCACGCGCCGCGTCCTTGGCGATCACGAGATAGACGCCGGGCGGCTGATCCTTGATCACATCGGCAACCGGAAAAGCCGTGCGCACCGCCATGTTGCGGTTGCCGGCAACCATCATCTGGCCTTCCCAGACGAGCGAACCTTCGTCCTGCTCGTAACCGTTGGTTTCGTAGGAATAGACCTCGCGCTGATCCAGCACATAGGTATAAAGGCGCGCCAGCATGCGTTCGCCCACGCGCACGACGCGGATGTTGAGCTTGTCAACATTGACGGTCGTGATGGGAACGCCACCCGCATTGTTGCGCGGCAGGATGAAGCCCTCGCCGAACGCCACCGATGAAGGCCGATCGCGCAGCGCAACCGGAATGGTTTCGGTCAGCGCCAGCTTCTCGCCATTGGCGGCAGGCAGACCCTCGCGGATTTCCAGCGCATACTCATCATTGAAAGCAAGACCCTGAATGCAGAGCCGGTTGTCGCTGACGCGCAGCGCCATATCGGCTTGCGGTTCAAAGCGCAGATAGTCCTCGTAGCGCACCGAACCATCCGCGACGAGATTGCGGGTGAACACGAGACAGGCTTCGGGTGTTTCCTGTCCGGTTTCCGTCTCAAGGCGGCGGAAGGCAAAATCGGGAAGATCGGTGTCGGCGACAGGCGGCACCGTCACGCGGTTCGCGCCGCTGGTGTCATTGCCGGCAGTGCTTGTGCCGGTGGTGCCGGTTGTTGTCGTTGTTGCTGATGTTCCGAAAATGTCGCCCAGGAAGGGAACATAATCGCGCGCGACATAGACGCCTGCTGCCAGTGCGACAACGCCCGCCGCAACTGCGCCAACCAGCTTGTTCATGGAAACCCCCGAAAAGTTACCTCTGTGGCGCGAGCCATTGGCCGCGCCGCCTCACAGTTTTCACCGCTGGCCACCCTAGCGCCGATTCCCGACATCGGAAGTGGCGAGGCGGCAAAAATGATGCGCGGCCAATTGGCACGCTGCACCTGCTTCGTGGCTGCAACGTGGCGCAAATGGCTTTTTCCTGCGCTTTCGGGTGATGCAGGTTCGTCACACCTTTCGGCAGTGCAGCATGGCGTCACGGTAGATATTGCACCGCACAGGTCTCTACTCTCCCGAGTCGGGCGCGTGTGCGCTTTTTTTCGCGGCGGGCAATTGCGTGTCATCCCGTGCCGCATCAGGGGGAGTAACGATGGACAAGCTTCTGAATGGCAAGGTGATCCTTTGGGGCATCATTGGCGCCGCAATGTGGGTGGGCTGGCCGCATCTGGTGGCTGCTGTTCCGGCCGTCGGTGATGTCGGCATGATGTTCAACGGCATGGGCGCAGGCGGCCTGATTGGCGTTGTGATGGGCCTGCTCTATGGCTTGACGTCAAAGCCTGATGTCGTTGGCGGCATCGGCGGCGGCGCGGTTGCTGGTGCACTTGCCGGATTGCTCGGCGGCGTTGCCAATGCTGGCATTGTCGGCGGCATGGATGCAGTCACGGGCATGGACTGGATGGCGCTCCTGAAGATGGGCGTTGCCTCGACCGCTGCTGGCGGCGCGGTGGGCGGCCTTGTCGGCAAGCTGCTTGGCGGCTCGAGCAGCTGATCGACAGCCGAGAACTTCTTCCCCTTGCGGGGGATGTGGAGGGGCGGTGGGCAACCACCGCCTTTCTGCTTTTCGGCGTCATTTGGTTGCGTGGCGGGCGCGCGGCAAATACAACATTGTGAAAGTGTTGAATCGAGGCGCCGCCATTGGCCAATGACCCAAAGCCTTTATCGCCTGCTCCCGCACCGCGCCCGGGGCGGTTTCTGGCTTGGGTGCGGCTTTACACACCCAAGCTCTTCATCGCGCTTTCCGAGGGCTATCGCTTTTCCGATCTGCGCGCCGATGCGACTGCGGGCCTGACCGTTGCCATTGTGGCGTTTCCGCTATCCATGGCATTGGCCATCGCTTCCGGCCTGCCGCCGGAACGTGGCCTCTTCACCGCCATCATCGCCGGTTTCCTGATTTCGATGCTGGGCGGTGTGCGCCAGCAGATCGGCGGACCCGCAGGCGCGTTCGTCGTCGTCGTCTTCAACATTGTCGCTGCGCATGGCTATGGCGGGCTGGTGATCGCCACGCTGATGGCAGGCGTGATGCTGATCGCCGCCGGCTTCATGAAGCTTGGCACTTATGTGAAATATGTGCCCTATCCCGTCGTCACGGGTTTCACCGCCGGGATCGCCGTCATCATTTTCACGTCGCAGGTCGGCGACATTCTGGGCCTTCAGCTTGAAAATCCGCCCGCCGCCTTTGCCGAACGCTGGGCACTTTACGCCGCGCGCGTCGGCGATACGCAGCTCGCAACGCTTGGTCTTGCCCTGGGAACGCTGGCGCTGATGCTGGGGCTGCGCCGCATCTCTCCCAAAATCCCGTTCTTCCTGATCGGCATTGTGGCCGCCACAGCCACCGCCATGCTGGCCGGGCTGCCGGTTGAAACGGTTGAGACACGCTTTGGCGCCGTGCCATCCATGCCGCCCGCGCCGATCATTCCTGCTTTGTCGTGGGAGGTGATGGTGGAGCTTTTGCCATCGGCAGCCACCATCGCGTTTCTTGCAGGCATAGAATCGCTTCTGTGTGCGGTCGTGGCCGATGGCATGACGGGACGGCGGCACCGCTCCAACACCGAACTGGTGGCGCAGGGTTTTGCCAATATCGGTTCCGTCATCTTTGGCGGCATGCCCGCAACGGGCACGGTGGCGCGCACGGCTACGAACATCCGTGCGGGTGCGCGCACGCCGGTGGCGGGCATGCTGCATGCGGCCTTCGTGCTGATCTTCATGATTGCGCTGGCGCCGCTGGCGGGCGCGATGCCTCTGGCAGCGCTTGGGGCCGTGCTGGTGATCGTCGCCTGGAACATGAGCGAGTATCACCGCTTTCTTGCGCTGTTGCGGGCCAGCTGGGGCGAGCGGCTGATAACAGTGACGACGTTTCTCCTGACCGTATTCGCCGATCTGACGCTGGCCATCGAGGTGGGCGTGGTGATGGCTGCCTTCTTCTTCATGCACCGCATGGCCGAGGCGGTGGAGATCACGACGCAGGCCACGTTGATCGAAAGCGATGTCGATGATTTTGCGGCGCCCCGGCCTGATGCACTGGCGCGCGAGGCCGTGCCGCCGGGCGTTGAAGTGTTCCAGATCAACGGGCCGTTCTTCTTTGGCGCAGCCTCCCGGCTGACCGACATTCTATCGCAGACGGCCAAGCCGCCACGCGTGTTCATTCTGCGGATGGGGCGCGTGCCGCTGATCGACACGACGGGCGGTCAGGCGCTTTCAAACTTTGTGGCCGAGGCGGCGCGCAAAGGCACGCGCGTCATCCTTTCCAATGTGAAGGGCCAGCCGCTTACGATGATCGAAAGCCTGGGCCTTGCCTCCGGGCCCAATGGCGTTGTGATCACCAAAAACCTCGAACGCGCGCTGGAAGCGGCGCGGGGGATGATGGGCGGACCGCCCGGCGCCGGAAACTAACCTTTCTGGATCAATCGGTTGGCTAACAACTCGGCGCGCCTTGTGCGGTGCAGCAATAGCCCTGTATAAGCCCGGCCAAATCAGCGCGTGTCCGGGCTTTGGGCGCGCGTGTCCTCGTCCTTCTTCTGTTGAAAGCGCGGCCTCCAATGGACCTTCGCAACATTGCCATCATTGCGCATGTTGACCACGGCAAGACGACGCTGGTGGACCAATTGCTGCGCCAGTCGGGTGCGTTCCGCGAGAACCAGCAGGTTCAGGAGCGCGCGATGGACTCCAACGACCTTGAGCGCGAGCGCGGCATCACCATTCTGGCCAAGTGCACGTCGGTCGAATGGGAAGGCACGCGCATCAATATCGTCGATACGCCGGGCCACGCCGATTTCGGCGGCGAGGTCGAGCGCATCATGTCGATGGTCGATGGCGTGGTTCTGCTTGTGGACGCCGCTGAATCCGTGATGCCGCAGACGAAGTTCGTGCTTTCCAAGGCGCTGAAGGTTGGTGCGCGCCCCATCGTTGTCATCAACAAAATCGACCGCTCGGATGCGCGCCCCGACGAAGTGCTGGAGGAAATCTATGATCTCTTCCTTGCGATGGAGGCCAGCGACGATCAGCTCGACTTCCCCGTGCTCTATGCCTCAGGCCGCCAAGGCTGGGCGGTAGATGACCTGAAGCACGAGCGCAAAGATTTGTCGCCGCTTTTTACCAAGATGGTCTCGCATATCCGCAAGCCCTCGGTGCTCGACAAGGCGCGCGAAGATTTGCCCTTTGCGATGCTTGTCACCACGCTGGAGGCTGACCCCTATCTGGGCCGCATCCTGACGGGCCGCATCGAACAGGGGATCGTGTCGGTCAACCGCAACATCAAGGCGCTGTCGCATGACGGCAAGGTGCTGGAGCGCGCGCGCGTGACCAAGCTTCTGGCTTTCCGCGGTCTTGCGCGTGTGCCCGTCGAAACCGCCGGCGCGGGCGACATCGTGGCGATTGCGGGCCTGCAGAACGCAACCGTCGCCGATACGCTGTGCGACATGACGCTGGATATTCCCGTGCGTGCGCAGCCGGTTGATCCGCCGACGATTGCCATCACCATGGGCGTGAATGACTCGCCGCTGGCGGGCCGCGAGGGCGACAAGGTGCAGAGCCGCGTGATCCGCGACCGCCTGATGCGCGAGACGCAGGGCAATGTGGCGATCCGCGTGCGCGAGACAGAGGGCGGCGATGCCTATGAAGTCTCGGGCCGCGGCGAATTGCAGCTGGGCGTGCTGATCGAAACCATGCGCCGCGAGGGCTTTGAGCTTTCGATCTCGCGGCCGCGCGTGCTCTATCGCACTGACGAAGCAACCGGCGAGAAGCTGGAGCCGGTTGAAGAAGTCACCATCGATGTCGATGAGCCCTATTCGGGCACCGTCATCGAGAAGATGGCCCAGCGCAAGGGCGAGATGAAGGACATGCGCACCTCAGGCGCGGGCAAGGTGCGCATCGTGTTCCATGCGCCGTCGCGCGGCCTGATCGGCTATCACGGCGAATTCCTGACCGATACACGCGGCACCGGCGTGATGAACCGCATTTTCCATTCGTGGGAGCCGTTCAAGGGCGCCATCGAAGGCCGCCGCAATGGCGTTCTCATCTCCAACGGCGATGGCGATGCGGTGACCTATGCGCTCTGGTATCTGGAGGAGCGCGGCCAGCTGTTCATCAAGTCGGGCGTGCGCGTCTATGAGGGCATGATTATCGGCGAGCACAGCCGCGATAACGACCTCGACGTGAACCCGCTCAAGGCCAAGCAGCTCACCAATTTCCGTGCCGCGGGCAAGGATGATGCGGTGAAACTGACGCCGCCGCGCGTGATGACGCTGGAGCAGGCGATTGCCTATATTGATGACAGCGAGCTGGTCGAAGTGACGCCGCGTTCCATCCGCCTGCGCAAAAAGGAACTGGTGCCGCATCTGCGCAAGAAAGCCGCCAACGCGGACGCCTGAGCCCATGCGCGAGACGATTGCCGAGCTTGAAGCCTTTGCGCATCGTCTTGCCGATGCATCCGGCCCGCACATCCTGTCGCATTTCCGCACGCAGATCGACGTTGCGCACAAGGATGGGCGCTGGGACTTTGACCCCGTGACCGAGGCTGACAAGGGCGCCGAGCGCATTATGCGCACGCTGATCGCGGGCACCTATCCTGATCACGGCATTGAAGGCGAGGAATACGGCTTTACGCCTCCCCAACCCGGAAACGGACGCTGGGTGCTGGATCCGGTCGATGGCACGCGCGCCTTCATCATCGGCATGCCGCAATGGGGCACGCTGATCGCCTTCAACGATGGCACCAAGCCGGTTGTCGGCATGCTCGATCAGCCCTTCCTGAAGGAGCGGTTTGTCGGCGCGGATGGTCATGCCTATGTGCAGACGCCGTCCGGCCGCACGGGCTTGCGCACACGACCCTGCGCCTCACTGAAAGAGGCGGTGCTTTCAACCACGCACCCCACCGCCTATTTCTCGCCCGCCGAGAGTGAAGCGTTCCAGCGCATTTCGCGCGAGGCGCGCCTGACGCGCTATGGCGGTGATTGCTATGCCTATGCCCTGCTGGCGATGGGTTTCATCGACGTCATCATCGAAAGCGCGCTGAACGCGTGGGACATTCAGGCGCTGATCCCGATCATCACGAACGCGGGCGGCATCATCACCAATTTTGAAGGTGGTGACGTACAGCATGGCGGGCGCTGCATCGCCTGCGGTGACGCACGGCTGCATGCGCAATTGCTGCCGATGCTGGCGGGCGTTACGGCCTGATCTTCCGAATGTTCTGAGTTCGTTTCCTGTTGCATTTCATTGTCTTATCAATTACTGTATACAGTATGCATATAGGAACTAGGCAGCGTGCGAGTTTGGTAGATGAGGTAGCGGACGCAATCCGCGGCCTCATTCTTGACGGCTCACTGGAAGCCGGCGCGCGTATCAATGAAGTGCATCTCGCCGAGCGCCTGTCGGTAAGCCGCACGCCGCTGCGCGAGGCAATGGGGCGGCTTGTAGCGGAAGGCGCCATTCGCGCGCGGCCACGGCACGGTCACTACGTCAAGGCGATGACGGCCGACGAGTTCCAGCAACTCTATGCCATCCGCCCGCTGCTTGACCCGGAAGCGTTGCGTCTTGCCGGACTGCCAGACAGGACGCGGTTGGCGCGTCTTGCCAAGCTCAATGACGAACTGCTTGAGGCGCGTGGCCCCGAAGACATTGTCTCGCTGGATGACGCATGGCACCGGATGCTTCTGGCAGATTGCCCCAACCGTGAGCTGACTGCCCTGATTGAAAGCATGATGCTCCGTACACGGCGCTACGAGCTTGCCTATATGCGTGAGGTTGGCGCTGCACAACAGGCAGCTTGTGGCCATGGCGCCGTCATCTTCCAGCTGGGCGCGGGCCATCTTGACGGCGCATGCAATGCGCTGCGCCAAAATCTTGTGGCGGCATTGCCGCCGATCATGGCGTGGCTGAATGCGCGCCCGGGTTCAACCCTTGAAAGGACAATGCGCACATGAAACGGCTCCTGGTGTTGATCGGCCTTGCGCTTGGTTTTATGTCGCCTGCACATGCCGAAGACGATCCTGCATCACTTGCCGGCAAGTGGATCAGCCAGAACGATTTCGGGCCGGGCCCGTCTGGTGAACTCGTGCTTGAAGTGGTGGGGGAAGGGTGGCTCGCCCATCACGGCATCGTTGAGGGCGAGGTCATCAACGCAGGCGATGCGCGGGTTGCCGTCATCTTTGCCGATAGTGGAAGCCGCTTTGACGGCACAATCGATATTGCTCAAGGCCGGATGGATGGATGGTGGACGCAACCGCCCGGACCGGCGGGAATGGCATTCGCGACCCCGGTGACGCTCATCCATAATGGCAGCGGCGTCTGGCGCGGGACCGTGCAGCCCCTGCCACAGACTTTCACGCTTGAGATGTCAGTCTTTCAACATGACGGCTCCTGGCGCGCAGCCTTCCGCAACCGCGAATACAATCTCAATGGCGGGTCACCACACTTCACCATTGCGCGGAACGGGAGTGCGCTTGCGTTTGCAGCCACGCGAGGAGACTCGACACGCAATGCGACAGTTTCCCCCGATGCCTCCAGCATCGAACTGGAGTGGTCGCCTTTGCCCCAGCCACTGGTCCTGACGCGCGTTGAAACGGGCGAGACATCTTCGGACCCTCTATCTTACGAGGTTCCCGCTCAACTTGACGACGGCTGGGAAACAGGCCGCGCAAAGGACGAAGGCTTTGATGAGACTGCCCTCGACGCGCTGGTGCGCCAGATTGCAGGGGCCGATCCGTTCAGCGAGAACCCTCAACGCATTCATTCGTTGCTGGTGATCCGAAATGGCAGACTGGTGCTCGACGCCTATTTCGATGGGCACGATGCCAGCACGCCACACGATTTGCGCTCGGCCGGCAAGACACTGACGTCGATCCTTCTGGGCGCGATGATGCATTCGGGCGCCGAGATCGGGCCAGACACGAAGCCGTTCACACTTCTCTCCGGCAATGGCGCTCCGGCTGACCCGGCGCATGATCAGATCACACTGGGTCATTTGATGACACACACATCCGGCCTTGCGTGCGATGACAATGACGACACTTCACAAGGCAATGAAGGTGCGATGCAAAGCCAGGGCGATGAGCCGGACTGGTGGGCTTACACATTGCGCTTGCCCGTGCTTCATCCGCCGGGCGCGCGCTATGCCTATTGCACGGCGGGCATGAACCTCGTGGGCGCCGCCATGCGCAAGATCTCTGGCGAGGCCTTGCCTGCGCTGTTCCAGCGGCTGGTTGCGGGACCGCTTCGCTTTGGTACCTATCACTGGAACCTGATGCCAAGTGGTGAAGCCTATCTTGGCGGTGGCATGCACATGCGGCCGCGCGACCTTGCCAAGCTTGGCCAGCTCTATCTCAATGGCGGCATCTGGCACGGCCAGAGAATTGTCAGCAGTGACTGGGTTGCGACATCAACTTCGCGACAGGTCGAGATCAACGAGGAAACGACCGGCATGGATGCCGAGCGCTTTGCCCAGATCGCTACGCGCGGCGCGGACGGCTATGCCTGGCACCTCTATGGGGTTACAAGCGCCGGGCGGACCTATGCCTCGTATGAGGCAAACGGTAATGGCGGCCAGTATCTGGTTGTCGTGCCAGAGCTTGAGCTTGTGGTCGTGATCACCGGCGGCAATTACGGTCAAGGCTGGATCTGGACGAAGTGGCGCAATGCGGTAATCGGAAACCGCATCATCGGCGCGCTTGGAACGGACTGACCCTCAAGCGCGCAAGAACTCATCCATCGCGGCCCAGACCTGGGCGCGCACGTCGTCGCGCTCCATCAGCAATTCGTGCTTGGCATTGCCGATGTGCAGCAGCGTCGCATCGCGCGCCTGCAACGCGAATTTGTGGATGGCGAGTGTCTGGACAAATACGTCCCTTCCCGCGGTCAGGAACAGGAGCTTTTGCGGCAGCGACGCGGCAAAGCCCTTTTTCCAGCTTGCCGCCATCGCCTGCTTGGCGGCGGCAAACCACGCCATCGTCGGGCCTGCCAGCATCAAATCCATGTTGGCGCGGATGATGGCGCGGTTGCGGTCAAAGCGCCTGCGATCCATGGTCACGGGATTGGTTTCAAACTCACTGGCAAAGGCGTGCATGTTCTCGCCGCCGGGCGCGAACTCTTCTGCCTTGCCCACCATGGCGGCGCCACGCGCCATGCCACCCGCAACGGGGCGCATCCAGATCGGCAGATTGACCGCCAGCATCGGGGCGCAGATCACGGCCTTTGAAAACAGCGCGCCGAAATGTTTCAGCCCGCGCACGCCAATCTGTCCGCCCATCGAGTGCGCCAGCATGATGAAAGGCGGCTGAAAGCGCCTTTGCGCCTCGGCCATCAGGCAGGCAAGGTCACGGTCATATTCGGCAAAGCTCACCACATGGCCGCGCTGGCGATCAGTAAGCGCGCGCGTGGAAAGGCCCTGCCCGCGCCAGTCGAGTGTCGCCACATCAAACCCGCGCGCCGCAAACTCGCCAATCACTTCAAAATATTTTTCGATGAACTCGCTGCGCCCGTTGAGCAGGATCAGCGTGCCGCGCGCAGCTGTTCCCGCACCACGCGGAAAAAAGGCGGCGCGGATGCGCGGGGTCTTGCCCTCGCCCTCCGGGTAAAGCCAAAGCGCCTCGCCGCCCGGGGGCAGCGGGTTTTCAGGGATCAGCGTGAAGGCGGCGGGGTTCAGCCGCCACCTGCCTTTTGCAGGATGGGGCCAAGGCGCATGGCCACGCCCATGTCGCCTGTCACTTTCATTTTGCCCTGCATGAAGGCAGCGGTGGGATCAAGCTCCCGCCGGAACATCTTCATCAGGTTCTCGGCTGAAATGGTAATCGTGCAATCGGCGGGGCCGTCATCGTTCGAGACGGTGTTGGGTGTGGCCTTGCCATCGACCAGCGTCTGGCCCTGACCCTCATAGTCGAATTTGAGGCGGGCGCCCAAACCTGAATTGTCACCTATGGCTTTGCGCAGGCCTTCGGTGATTTCCTTGATAAGGTCTGCGCTCATGTGCCCCCATGCCCCTTCGTGTTGCGGCTTGATGCCGTTTTGGTGTTTCTCCCATTAAGGCAGAGATGCAATGAAGATCAAGCCAGAGAAGCCGCCCCACGGCAGCGTGCGCGTCAATCTGTCGGGCGGTGTGCGCCTTGAAATCGCGGGCGGTGGCAGTCTGGCGCACGAGGCCGCGCGGGTTCTGGCCCGGCATCTGGGCATTGCCACGGGGGCGCAGGCGCCGCTGATCGTGCTTTCGCATGGCGCGGCGCAAGCGCCCGGCGACGAGGCCTTTGCCTGGGACGCAGCGGATAATGTGATCCGCCTTGCGGGCGCGGGGCAGCGCGGGCTTATGTGGGGGGCGTTTGCGCTTCTCGAAGCTTGCGGCTTCATCTTTCCGGCACCGGGCCTTGTTCATACTCCGGCCAGCGGCGATGTCTCCATCCCGGCGCACCACGAAGATGCGCCCGCGCTTTCAGGCCGCAGTCTCATCATCGGTCATGCCGCCTTCATGCTGGAGGCCGAGGCGTGGATCCATTTCGCGGCGGCCAATCGCCTTAACACGATCTTCTTTCACACGGATGAGCACGGGCTTGGGCTGGGGGCGATCCCCGGCAAAATCTGGCAGGCGCGCAAGTCCCGTGCGATGGCGCTGGCGCGCAGTTATGGCATGACGCTGGAGCTGGGCGGGCACGGGCTTGCCGCGCTGTTGCCGCGTTCGCACTTTGCCGAGCACCCCGACTGGTTCCGCATAAAAAACGGCGTGCGGGTGGCGGACCACAATCTCAATCCGCTGTCGCAAGGCGCATTGGACGAACTCGGCCGCCATGCGCGCGCGTGGTTTGCAGCCAATCCCGGCTTTGATGTCTATCATCTGTGGGCGGATGATCTGCCCGATGGCGGCTGGTGCGAGGACGCGGCGCGGCAGGGCTATGCCCCCTCTGACCAGATGATGCTGGTGACGAACGCGCTGGCGAAAGTGCTTGCTGATGTTTCGCCCGGCGCGCGGCTTTCCTATCTCGCCTATCACGACACTGAACAGGCGCCTTTGCGCGTGGCGCCGCTCTCCAATGTGGCAATTACGTTTGCGCCGCGCCTGCGCACCTATGCTGAACCCATCAACAGCGCGCATCCCGTCAATGCACCTTATGCGGGGCTGGTTGCGGCAAATGCGGCGCATCTGGGCGCAGAGGCGGCGCGCGGTGCGCTGCGCGTGTTTGAATATTATCTCGACGCCATTCTTTTCAAGCTGATGGTGCCGCCGTTGCTTTCGATCATGGCGCGTGATCTTGCGGCCTATCAGGCGATGGGCGTGCATACGGTGGGCGCGTTGCTGACAGGGGCAGCGCCATTGCGCGTTCCCTCCATCAACGCCTTCGGCTTTGCGCGGCTCGCCTGGAATCCGCGAGCATCGCTTGCGGGCATCCGCGCTGACTTTGCGCGCGCGGCCTTTCCCGCCCTGAAGGATGGCGCAATGCTGTTTGAAAGGCTGGAGGCGGTGCTTTCGCCCGCGCTCGACATGGCGCCCGAGGAAGTGCGGTTGCGCCACCGGCGTTCGCTGGACGAGATGCTGGATGATCCGCCGGGCGATGTGGGCGATCCCTCCAACGCTACGCCTGAGCGTGCCGCCGAACTTTCCGCCCTGATGGCGGATGTGGTGGAGCAGCTGACCGAGCTGCGCGGCACAAGCGGCGCGATGCTGGATGACATGCTTCCCTTCGCGCTGGGCTGGGCGGCATTGCGGCGTGACTGGTACGGGCTTGAGGCGCTGCGCGGCCAGCGTGGCCTGTCGGGTGCCGAGCGGGCATCACTGGCGCAGGGTGCGCGCGATCTTTCCGCTGCCATTGAGGCGTTGCCGGGCCAGATGGAAAGAGCGGGGCATGCACCCGTCTGGGGTGCAAACGCGCAGGCGCTGCTTTTCATCTTTTGGGAATTGCATCTTCTGAAAATCGAACGCGATGCGCTGCCCGAGGCAGAACGCGCCGCGCAACGGGAAGCGACGCGCGAAAAAGCCGTCGCAACCTTCGCCCGCATCGCGGGGTTGTGGGATGAAATCCGGTGACAGTGCACTTAATTAGTTTAATTGAGCATTCCTTCGGCCTCCCCTTTCCTGAAAGGGGTGAGCGGGGCGCAAGGGACTTGAGTGAGCGAAAAGCGAAACTCAAGTCCGGTGGGGTTGCGGGCCGATGCACTGAACCTGTCGATGGCGCCCCCCACCCGTTTGCAAGCGCAAACGTGCCTCCCCCAACGCGGGGGAGGCGAAAATCAGGATCGTTGATTTACCTCTCGCGCTCGCGCACCCCGCACCCTAACCTCGCGCCATGATCGCAGCGCTTCGTGCACGCCTCAAGCTTGGCGCCATACCCCGCACGGTTTTCGTGCTCGGCTTTGTCAGCATGCTGATGGATGTCTCGTCCGAGATGATCCAGGGGCTGATGCCGCTATATCTGACCGGTGTGCTGGGTGCGTCGGCAGCCTTGCTGGGTCTGATCGAGGGTATTGCCGAGGCGATCGTTTCTGCCGCCAAGGCGTTTTCGGGCGCGTGGAGCGACCGCATCGGGCGCAGGCGGCCGCTGGTCGTGGCGGGTTACAGCCTTGCGGCGCTGACCAAGCCCGTGATTGCCCTTTTCCCCTATGTCGGCCCGATCATGGCGGCGCGGTTTGTTGACCGCTTTGCCAAGGGCATACGCGGCGCCCCGCGGGATGCGCTGATTACTGATCTGACGCCGCGCGCGCATCGCGGCGCCGCCTTTGGCTTGCGCCAGTCGCTCGATACGATCGGCGCGGTGGCGGGGCCGGTTATCGCCATCGCGCTTATGCTGGCCAGCGACGCTGACTTCATTCTGGTCTTTGCCATTGCCGTGGTGCCGGCATTGGCTTCCGCCTTGCTTGCCTTTGCCGGTGTGGCGGATGCGCCAGAAGCTGCCGCGCCAGAAGTCAAACGGCCGCCGCGCGCCACGGGTACGCTCGCCGCGCGCCTGCGGCGGCTGGGGGCGCCCTTTGCCGCCGTGGTGCTTGTCGGATTTCTGATCACGCTGGCGCGGATCAGCGAGGCATTTCTGATCCTGCGGTCGCAGGATGCGGGGGTTCCGCTCTGGCTTGCGCCCATCGTGCTGGTGGTGATGAACATCGTCTATACGCTGTCGAGCCTGCCCGCGGGCCAGCTGGGTGATCGCGTCGGTCGCCTGCGCGTGCTGGCCGCCGGATGCGCCCTCCTGATCGTTGCGCAGCTGGTGCTGGCGTTCAGCGCCTCACCTATTGCATTGGGTGTGGGCATTTTGCTGTGGGGCCTGCATATGGGTTTGACGCAAGGTCTTCTTTCCGCCTTCGTCGCGGCGACTGCGCCGTCAGACCTGCGTGGCACGGCCTTTGGCGTGTTTCATCTGGTCTGCGGCATTGCGGTGCTGGTGGCGAGCACGGGTGCGGGCCTGTTGTGGGATGCGTTTGGCGGCAGCGCGGCGTTTCTGGCGGGCGCGGGGGCCGCAGCCCTTTCCCTTATCAGCCTTCCCCTGTTGCGGCGGATCGCGCCATAGGCGAAAAGCAGCCATGAACGCAAAGGCCGCCCCATGCCGATGAATGCCGCCGACATTGAAAAACTGATCAAGGCCGCCCTGCCCGACGCGGAGATAACCGTGACCGATCTGGCGGGCGACGGCGATCATTATGCCGCCCATGTCGTTTCTGCCGCCTTCAAGGGCCTGACCCGCGTCAAACAGCATCAGCTGGTCTATGAGGCGCTGGGGGGCCGGGTGGGCGGCGAATTGCACGCGCTGGCGTTAACAACTGCGCTTCCCAAAACGTAGGCGTCGCTATTGCGGCGCAGCAAAATCCTTGTAATATGAGGATCTGCCAGCACGGCGCTGGCGCACGAATATTTCACGGACGGACCCGGCCATGAGCAATCCTGTCTTTGCGCGCATCGATCGCGACATCAAGGAAAACGATGTCGTGCTCTTCATGAAGGGCACCAAGAACTTCCCGCAATGCGGGTTCTCGGCGACGGTTGCCAAAATCCTCGACTATCTGGGCGTGGACTTCAAAGACGTGAATGTTCTTGCCGACGCCGATGTGCGCCAGGGCATCAAGGAATTTTCCGACTGGCCGACCATTCCGCAGCTTTATGTGAAGGGCGAGTTNNGGCATCAAGCTGGAGAAGGCCGCGTAACGCGCCTTGCATCGTGTATCATGAAGGCCGTCTGCGGTGCGCAGGCGGCCTTTCACTTTCGGGGACCACAATGAAACTGATGCTTCGTTCACTTGCTGCTGCTGCCGCATTCCTTTCTGTCGGCGCCCTTGGCCATGCCGCGGCAAATGAGCCCGCCTCTCCTCCCGCTGCCGATCCCATGCTGAGCGTGCCCGCGCCCGAGGATACGGTCGCCTTCGTGCAGGGCGTTTATGCGCGCAAGCAGGAGATCGATGCGATGGGAGAAGGTGAGTGGGAGGCAAATGTCGCCCTCATCAACGACACGTTCTCGCCAGAGCTTCTGGCCATCTTCAATGCGTTTCTCTCAACGCCGGAGCCGGTACTGGATGGCGATGTGTTCTGGGGCGCGCAGGATTGGGAAATCACCGAACTTGCCTTCGCATTCACAGGCACCGCCGAAGCGACAACAGTCACGGCGTCGTTCAGGAATTTCGGCGAGCCGCGCCTGACGATCCTCACGCTCGTCTTGCTCGACGGCAACTGGAAGATCGACAATATCGGCTGGGAAGACGGCTATGATCTGCGCCGCATGTTCCGCGAGGATGTCGAGGGTGCTGCGCCCGAAACGCCGCCTGCGCCGTAAGCTTGCACCCACACAGCACAAAGGCCGCAGGATCTCTCCTGCGGCCTTCTTGTTTCCGGCGGTGCGGAAGGATCAGCGCGAATAGAACTCGATGACGAGGTTCGGGCTCATCTGCACCGGATAGGGCACTTCGGCGAGCTTGGGCACGCGCACATATTTGGCGGCCATCTTGCCGTGATCGGCTTCGATGTAATCCGGCACGTCACGCTCCGGCGACTGGGCAGCGCCCATCACGGCCACAAGCTGGCGGGCCTTGTCGGTCAACGTCACCGTGTCACCTGCCTTGACGAGAGCGGAGGCAACGTTGAGGCGCTTGCCGTTCACGCGCACATGGCCGTGGCTGACAAGCTGGCGCGCCGCAAACACGGTCTGCGCGAACTTGGCGCGATAGACGACGGCGTCGAGGCGGCTTTCCAGAAGGCCGATCATGTTCTCGCCTGTGTCACCGCGGCGGCGCGAGGCCTCTGCATAGATCTTGCGGAACTGGCGCTCGGTGATGTTGCCGTAATAGCCCTTGAGCTTCTGCTTGGCCGCAAGCTGCGTGCCGAAGTCGGTGGGCTTGCCCTTGCGGCGGGCGCCGTGCTGGCCGGGGCCTGATTCAAGCCGGTTGGCGCGCACCTTGTTGGTGCCCCAGAGGCTCTCGCGCAGGCGGCGCGAAATCTTGTGTTTTGCAGTGTGTCGCTTTGTCATCGCGGTTTCCCGTTTTGGTGTTCTTGGATGGAAACGCGCCCTCCTCTGCCCGATCGGGGGCCGACAGGCAGGAGCTTTCCTGCCGCGGGTGCATGTCTTGCCGACAATCCCTGTGGGGGCCCGGCAAGGCGGCGCACCATAGCCATGGCGGGCGGGGTGTCAACGGTTTCCCCCCACCCGTTTTGCTTCGCAAAACGTGCCTCCCCCGAGGGGGAGGCGGAAGAAGAGGTTATGGCGCGCAAAAGCCCCGGATCGCCTGCGCTACCGCGTCGGGCTCCTCGTGCACAAGCCAATGAGATGATTGGGGAAAACGGCGGATTTCGACCCCGGGCACAAGGGCATCAAGCCCGTCAAGACAGCCCGGCAGCAGGCTTTCATCCTTCTCGCCCCAGAGAACGAGTGTTTTCACCCGCACGATCAGGCTTTCCGGGTCATAGGGCGCCCCTGCACCGCCCGCCGATTTGTCCGGTCCCATTTTCATGGCGCGATACCAGTTGAACATGCCCGTCAGCGCGCCGGGCTGGCCCCAGGCACGCCGGTATTCCTGCAACTCATCGGGTGGCAGCAGCCCCTTCTCCTCGACCTGGCGGAACGAGCGGCGCAGCAGCGCGAAGTCATTTTCGGCAAAGCGTGCCTCTGACCCTTCCGCGCGGATGTCGAGAATGTACTGGCTCGCCTTTGCCTGATCGGGATTGCGGGCCATCTCGCGCTGGAAGGCCGCCGGATGCACCGCATTGATGATGACAAGGCGGTTGATCCATTCGGGAAAGCGCAAGGCAAAAGCCCAGGCGAGCGCCCCGCCCCAATCATGGGCGACAAGATTGATCTTCTTATCGCCGCGCGATCCTTGCGGGAACATCTCGATGAAGGACGCCAGATCCTCTACCACGCGGCGCGTGCGATAGCGCGCAAGGTCCGTCGGCTTTTCGGAGAGATTATATCCCGTCAGATCAGGCGCGATGCAGTGGAGATGATCGCCGAGCGATGTAATCACGCGCTTCCACATGCCCGAAAATTCGGGAAAGCCATGCAGGAAGAACGTCGCGGGCGCATGCACGTCACCCGTTTCGGCAAAGTGCCATTTGAGGCCGTTGGCATCGGTATAGCCTTCGCGGATCATGTCTGTTCCTTGTCCTCCGGCCGGATGCGGCGCGCCGCATGGGGCGCCTTGACCAGCGCCGTAATCACGCCGCGCATGGTGCGCACCTCCTGATCCGACAATTGCGCGCGCGTGAACATGTTGCGCAGATTGCGCACCATGACCTCGCGCTTGTCAGGCGGAAACAGGAAACCGGCAATGTCGAGCTCGCGCTCCAGATGCGCGAACATGCCGAACAGCTCCTCTTTGGATGCGGGCGGTGAGCCCTGAAGGTCGAGCTTATGCGGCGCTGTCGTATCGCCCGCCTCAAACCAGCTCCATACCGACAACAGCACCGCTTGCCCGAGGTTGAGCGAGGCAAAATCGGGATTGGTGGGGATGGTGAGCACCGCATCACACAAAGCGATGTCTTCATTCGAGAGGCCGAAGCGTTCCGATCCGAACACGAAGGCGGCGCGGGCGGGGCTTTCCCATATCTGGCGCGCCGCCTCGCCCGGTGTCACGACGGGCTTGGCCATGGCGCGGTCGCGGCCCGTTGTCGCAAAGGCAAGCGAGACATCGGCCAGCGCCTCGGCCGTGGTGGCAAAGACGCGCACCGCATCAATCACCTCATCCGCACCCGACGACGTGGCGCGCGCCCGGCCATTAGGCCAGCCATCGCGCGGACGCACGAGGCGCAGGTCTGACAGCCCGAAATTGAGCATGGCGCGGGCGGTTGCGCCGATATTGTCACCCAGCTGGGGTTCGACCAGCAGGATCACAGGCCTGGACGCCCGGGAAACTGCTCCCGAGGCTTGATTTGTGGCCGTGAAGGCTTTACCGCCGCTCGTCATATCCAACCCTTCAACGGAACGCTGCCATGGCGAAAATCAAGGTCAAGAACCCGGTTGCCGATCTCGACGGCGACGAGATGACCCGCATCATCTGGGCGCTCATCAAGGAAAAACTGATCTTCCCCTATCTCGACATCGAGCTGAAATATTTCGATCTCGGGATGGAGCACCGCGACAAGACCGAAGACAAGGTCACGGTCGATGCCGCCCATGCGATAAAGGCGCTGGGCGTCGGCGTCAAATGCGCCACGATCACGCCCGACGAAGCCCGCGTGAAGGAATTCGGCCTCAAGAAGATGTGGAAGTCGCCCAACGGCACGATCCGCAACATTCTGGGCGGTACCGTGTTCCGCGAGCCGATCATCTGCAAGAACGTGCCGCGCCTGGTGCCGGGATGGACCGACCCCATCGTGATCGGCCGCCATGCCTTTGGCGACCAGTATGCCGCCAAGGATTTTCTGGTGCCGGGCAAGGGCAAGCTTTCCGTCACCTTCACGCCGGATGACGGCAGCGCGCCGATCGTGCACGAGGTCTTTACCTATCCCGGATCGGGCGTGGCGATGGCCATGTACAATCTGGACGACTCGATCCGCGACTTTGCCCGCGCCAGCTTTTCCTATGGCCTGCAGCGTGGCTGGCCGGTCTATCTCTCGACCAAGAACACGATCCTCAAGGCCTATGATGGCCGCTTCAAGGATCTGTTCGAGGAAGTGTTCAACAAGGAATTCAAGGCGCGTTTTGATGCCGCCAAGATCACTTACGAACACCGCCTGATCGACGACATGGTGGCGGCTGCGCTGAAGTGGACCGGCAAGTTCGTGTGGGCCGCGAAAAACTATGACGGCGACGTGCAGTCTGACACCGTGGCGCAGGGCTTTGGTTCGCTGGGCCTGATGACCTCCGTGCTGCTCACGCCCGATGGCCAGACGGTGGAAGCCGAGGCGGCGCACGGCACGGTGACGCGCCATTATCGCGCGCATCAGCGCGGCGAGAAAACCTCCACCAACTCGATTGCCTCGATCTTTGCGTGGACGCGCGGCCTTGCCCATCGCGCCAAGCTGGATGGCAACGACGCGCTCGCCCATTTCAGCCACACGCTGGAGAAGGTGTGCGTCGATACGGTGGAAGCCGGCGCAATGACCAAAGACCTCGCCATTCTTGTCGGCCCGGATCAGGGCTGGCTGACGACCGAAGCCTTCCTGGACAAGATCAGCACGAATCTGAAGGCGGCCCTGGCGAAGGGGTGAGGTTAGAGGCTGATACTCCTCGCTCTCCCCTTGGGGAGAGCAGGAATTTGCTGTTCTGCAAATTCCGTGAGGGGGCAACGCTTGATAAGACAACCCCTCACCCTGCCCTCTCCCCTTTGAAGAAAGGGGAGAGGGAGATTTCAGTTTTCCCGCCGCATCACTGGCGATGATTTCATAATCCGTTTACGGACGAATTCGGGACTGATGATGCCTTTCAGCCGGTCGAGCCAGCCGATCTGTTTGGGCACGTACCAGTGAATGCGGCCTTTGGTATCGTGATAGGCGTCCCACACCGCCTTGCCCACTGAATCGGGCGGCATCAGACGGAAAGGCCCCTTCTTNNTTTGTCTCCGTCAGAATGGGCGTGTCGATCAGGCCGGGCAGCGTGTCGGCCACGCGCACGCCATGGCGCGCCCACTCAATAGACAGCGCCTCGGTCAGGCCCTTTACCGCGAACTTCGTTGCGGCATAGACCGCGATGCGCGGCATGCCATAGGTGGCCGACGACGACGAGGTTGAGAACATCAGCGAGCCCGGCGTTTTCTTGAGGTGCGGCAGCGCCGCCCAGGCGCCATGCAACACGCCGATGAAGTTGATGTTGACGACGCGCATGGATGCATCAAACGGCACGTCTTCAAACCAGCCGCTTTCACCTATGCCGGCATTGTTCCACATGAGATCAAGCCGGTTGCCCGCGGCAGCCACAAAGGCCGCAAGCACGCTTTCCACATCTTCCTTGCGTGTCACATCCAGGCGGTGCGTCCAGAGGCGTTCGGTGCCGAGTTCCTGGGCCAGCGTCGCCAGCCCCTTCTCGTTCACGTCCACCGCGCCCACATACCAGCCGCGCTGGGCGAAGAGCTTGGCTCCCTCCCGCCCCATGCCGCTGGCCGCGCCCGTGATGAAGATGGCCTTGCGCGGTCCACTCCCGTTCACCGTGTTCATCGCCTTGTCCTTGCGCACTCAATGGTTGATCGCCAATCTGTGCCGCATCATGGGCAAAAGCGCAAAGCACGTTCTGATCCGGCTGGCTGTGGCGATCATTGCCGCAACGGCACTGGCAGGCGGCGCGCGCGCTGAAGTCTCCCCCGAGATCCGCGCTTATGCCGAGCGCAAATGTCTTGCCGAGGCGCTTTACTTCGAATCCGCCGCTGAGGGTGAGCCGGGCATGCGCGCGGTCGCCGAAGTCATTTTCCGGCGCATGCGCTCGCCGGGCTACCCGGGCACGGTGTGCAAAGTCGTCTATCAGGGCGAGTTCGACGAGGTGTGCCAGTTTTCGTTTGCCTGCGATGGCGCGCGCCGCCGCCCGCGCGGGCGTATCCTTTGGCGGCAGGCGTGGACGCTGGCCGGGCAATATCTGGCCGATATCAGCGGCGTGCTTTCGCGCGATACCACGCAGGGCGCGACGCATTTTCATACGGTGGACGTCAACCCCGGCTGGGATGCGCTGGGCCTTGAGAAGACTGTCACCATTGGCCGCCACATTTTCTGGCGGCCAAAGCGTGAAGCGGCACCTCAATAATCCAGCGCCACATCCAGATTGGGGGCGGAGTGTGTGAGCGCACCCACCGAGATGAGATCAACGCCGGTTTCGGCAATGGCGCGCACGGTTGACAGCGACACGCCGCCGGATGCCTCCAGCCGCGCGCGGCCGGCAGTGATGCGCACCGCCTCGCGCATGTCGGCAAGGCTCATGTTGTCGAGCATGATCGTATCGGCGCGCACGGAAAGCGCCTCTTCCAATTGAGCGAGGCGATCAACCTCCACCTCGATGCGCACCATGTGACCGGCATGGGCGCGGGCGCGCTCAATCGCCGGGATGATGCCGCCCGCAGCGGCCACGTGATTGTCCTTGATGAGAAGTGCATCATAGAGACCGAAGCGGTGATTGACGCCGCCGCCGCAGCGCACTGCGTATTTTTCGAGCGCGCGCAGGCCTGGCGTGGTTTTGCGCGTGCAGGTGATGCGCGCTTTGGTGCCCGCAACCGCCGCCACATATTGCGCCGTCAGGGTTGCAATGCCGGAAAGATGGCCCAGGAAATTGAGCGCCACGCGCTCGCCCGTCAGGATCGGACGCACGCGGCCATCAAGGGCTGCAATCGTGCCGCCTGCCTCTGCATCGCGGCCATCGGGTACGACAATCGCAATGCGGATATCGGGGTCAAGCAATCGAAACGCCATTCGCGCGGCCACAAGACCGGCGATGCGGCCCGGCTTGCGCGCCGCAATGCGCACCATGGCAGTGGCGTCGCGGGCAATGGTGGCATCAGTCGTGATGTCGCCTGCATCACCCAGATCCTCGGCCAGTGCATTGCGCACCACGCGCTCGACCAGAAGGTCTGGCGGCGGCTCGGGCAGGTCCATGCTCATGGCGCGGCCCGCTTTGCCGGGGGTTGCGAGACTTCGGCTGCAATCGCCCGCACCTCGGCAAGTGTGCGGAACTGGCGTTGCGCCAGCTGTGTTTCTGCCTTCGGCCAGTCGCTGCGGAAGTGACCGCCGCGGCTTTCACGCCGCGCCCAGGCGCCGGTTGCAATCATCAGCGCCGCTGTTGCCGCATTGGCAAAAACGGGATCATTGGCGTGACGCGCCAGCAGGCCGGAGATTTCACCCATGGCGCGCGCAAGGCCCTCGCCGTTGCGCTCGACGCCCACATCGCGCGTCATGGCGCGGCGCAACTGCGCCATGGATGCGGCAGGCGCCGCCTCGCCCAGAATGAGCGGCGGCACGTGGCGCGACAGGCTGCTCTCAACATCGGCGACTTCATCCACATCGGACGCAATGCGTGCGGCAAAGACGATGGCCTCAAGCAGAGAGTTGGAGGCAAGGCGGTTGGCGCCATGCGCGCCGGTGTTTGCGACCTCGCCACAGGCCCACAGACCGGGCAGCGACGTACGCCCGCGCGCGTCTGTTGCAATACCACCCATGTGATAATGGGCAGCGGGCGCGACAGGAATAAGGTCTGTCACCGGATCAATGCCAGCTGCGCGACAAGCCGCCGTGACCGACGGAAAGCGCTCTGCCATCGCAGCGCCAACAGCCTTGCGCACATCGAGGAACACTTTGCGGCCCGCCGCAATGGCGCGGTGAATGGCGCGCGCCACGACATCGCGCGGCGCAAGCTCAAGGTCGGGGTGGACGCCGCGCATGATGCGGCTACCGGTCTCATCGACCAGGTGCGCACCCTCGCCGCGCAGGGCCTCGGTCGCCAGCGGCGCCGGATCCTTTCCGATGGCAAGCGCTGTCGGGTGGAACTGCACAAACTCTGCATCGCCAATGATCGCGCCTGCGCGCGCTGCAAAGCCAAGGCCCGTGCCACGCGCCTGCGGCGGATTGGTGGTGACCTCGTAAAGCGCGCCCGCGCCGCCCAGCGCCAGCACAACATTGGCCGCCTTCACGCGCAGGCGCCTGTTGTCGCGCGACATGGCCACTACACCCGCGACGCGGCCATCCACCATCACCAGATCGGTGGCGGCATAGCCCTCGATCACCTTGATGTCGCCGCGCGCGCGCACCGCGTCAATCAGCGCCGTCATGACGGCAAGCCCCGCCTGATCGCCCTTGACGCGCGCAATGCGGTTGCGGCTGTGGGCCGCCTCGCGCCCCAGAACAAGTTTGCCGGTGGCGTCGTGATCGAAGGGCACACCAAGGGCGCGCAGATCATTGATGCGCCGGGGCGCCTCCTCCGCCAGAATCCGCGCAATCGCGGGATCGACCAGGCCTGCGCCCGCCGCAATCGTATCGGCGATGTGCAGTTCTGCGCTGTCATCCTCTCCGATGGCAGCGGCAATGCCACCCTGCGCCCAGATCGACGATGCGCCCGCGCCCAAGGGCGCAGAGGCAAGCACCGTGACCGGCTTTACCTTGAGCCGCAGCGCCGCGAACAGTCCCGCCAGCCCCGCGCCGACAATCAGCACGGGACCGGCATCGATCGTTTCAATGGGGGCGTTGCGGCTCATCTGCGTCACGCAAAATTACGATGCGACTTCGTTGGCATGCCAACGGCCAGCATACGCTCCACCGCCGCGCGGGCGCGCGCTGCAATCGCGGGATCAACCGTCACCTCGTAGGTCATGGTTTCAAGCGACCGCAGGATTTTCGGCAGCGTGATGCGTTTCATGTGCGGGCAGAGATTGCAGGGCCGCACAAACTCCACATCGGGATAGGCGAGCGAGACGTTGTCGCTCATCGAGCATTCCGTCACCATCACCACGCGCTTGGGCCTTTTATCGCCGACATAGCCGATCATGGCGCTGGTGGAGCCCGCAAAATCTGCCTCCGCCACCACTTCTGGCGGGCATTCAGGATGCGCCAGAATGATGACGCCGGGATGCGACTTGCGGAAGGCGCGGATGTCTTCCGCGCTGAAACGCTCATGCACTTCGCAATGGCCTGCCCAGGTAATGATCTCGACCTTCGTCATCCTGGCGACGTTCTTGGCCAGAAACTCATCCGGGATCATGATGACGCGCGGCGCACCCAGCGACTCCACCACATCGACCGCATTCGAGGAGGTGCAGCAGATGTCGCTTTCCGCTTTCACGTCTGCGGACGTGTTCACATAGGTGACGATCGGCACGCCGGGAAAACGCTGGCGCAACAGGCGCACATCTGCGCCGGTGATCGAGGCGGCGAGCGAACATCCCGCCTCCAGATCGGGAATGAGAACCGTCTTTTCCGGCGAAAGGATTTTTGACGTCTCGGCCATGAAGTGAACGCCCGCCTGCACGATCACCTGCGCATCCGTCTTGGCGGCTTCACGCGCCAGCTGGAGCGAGTCACCCACGAAATCGGCAACCGTGTTGAAGATGTCGGGCGTCTGATAATTGTGGGCGAGGATGACGGCGTTCTTTTCCTTCTTCAGCGCGTTGATGCGCGCGATGAAGGGTGCGTGCAGCTCCCACTCCACATCAGGGATGAGGCGCTTGACCTTTTCGCGGATCTCTTTCGTCGCGCGCGCAACCTCCGGCGTAAAGGGCAGCGGCTTCAGGCTGGTGCGCGCGGCCGTGTCGAGGAGCGTTGTCATCTTCCACCTCCTTATGCTCGATATGAGCATAATCAGGGTCTAAAATACCGCGATGCCCAGCGGCACCGCGTACTGGATATGCTGCATGTGAGCATAAGCCCTGTCAACCATGAATCGGGCAGGCGTGGCGGACACTCTCAAGCCCTTGTGAATCAATGTGTTGGTCCGGGTAGAAGCCGTACTGAAAGGTCAAATCATTTGGTCTGGACATGCGATTCCGCGATTTCGCCCTGATCGGACAGGCGTTGTCTGCTTCGAATATTTCGAATACTGTCGCTTTGGAAACAGGAGGTCAGCACCATGGGATTTGAGCTGACAGCGCGCGAACGCAAGGCCGCATCCGAGGCTGCCCGGCTGCTTGCGCGCGGGTCGACGGGTCTCAGGCTGGAGGCGCGGATCAAGGGCAAAGGGGCGCCAGTTGCGCTGCCCGCACGCGCGGTCGCGGTTCTTCGGAGTGCACTCGAGATCATGGCTCAGGGTCGCAAGGTGAGCATTCACGCGCCAGAAAGCGAATTGACGACACAGCAGGCAGCGGAATTGCTGGGAGTCTCGCGCCCGCATGTCATCAAGCTCATCAAGTCTGGCGCACTTGCCTGCCGCATGACGGGAGCACACCGGCGGATTGCACTCGCGGATGTAACCAGACTGAAAAGGACGCAAGAGAAGTCCCGCCGCAGGGTGCTGGGACGGCTGACGGCAGAAGCGCAGGAGCTCGATCAAGGATATTGATACGCAATGCGTGTATTCCTCGATGCGACGGTCCTCTACGCCGCGCCCGTGCGTGATCTTGCTCTGGAGTGTGCTTCGACAGATATCTTCACCGTGCGCTGGTCCGCACAAGTTCACCGCGAATGGATGAGCGCGCTGACCAGAAACCGGCCGGACATTCCGACGGAACGCATCGAACGGTTGCGCCGCCTCATTGATGAGGCGTTTCCGGCGGCGACCGTTTCACGATACCGGCATCTGGAGAGCGCGTTCGATCTTCCTGATCCTGACGACCATCATGTTGCAGCGGCCGCCATGAAATCTGGCTGCGCGATCATAGTCACTTCAAACTTGCGCCACTTTCCATCCCGTGCGCTGGCGCACGCGGGACTTGTTGCAGCCCACCCCGACAACTTCTTCATCCAGCTTGCCCAACGAAACGCCGAAGCACTGTTGAAGGCTGCGCGGGAAGTTCTTCGGCGGCTGAATCGTCCGCCAATGACCTGGGATCAATATTGCGCGGTCCTTTCCCGCGCGAATTTGACCAGAACCGCAGCCTGGCTGGCACGGCGTTGAAGCAAGGGCCCGCCTAGCGCGGGCAACCGTCCTTGCCGCAGTTTCCCGCGCGGGGTGAGACATAGGCGCCGCAGACGGCGCATTTCACCAGCTCTTCGATCTCGCCTGCCGGCTTGCCATTCTTGGGTGCGTTGTCGCCGGATGCATTGCGGCGGCGCATCGCCTCCTCTGTGCCGCGGCGGGCATAGTCGCGTGCGGCCTCGATCCGGCGCACAGCACGGCCACGCATGGCAAACCAGGCAATGGCCGCCAGCACGATAATGAACAGCCAGAAGATCAGCATCGCGGCGCAGCGCCCCCTGTTTGCGGCTGCAGGCTCAAACCATTGCCGTGACGCAGGATGCGCTCGGCCTCTGGCGTATAGTTCTGCCCTTTGCCGTGCAGCACAAGGCCCGGCATCAGGCTGGCAGGCGTACGCGCGCCCTTTCGGGCCTGCACGATCACGCGCCGGGCAGCCTCGCCCGCGCGTGGCCAGAGCGGGAAAAGCGTGATCGCCCCCGCCTTGCCATGAAGGGCGGCGAGCAATTCCGAAACGCGCGCGGGCGGGATGATTGCCGTCAATGTGCCCTTGTCCTTGAGCGCCAGAAGGCCCGCGCGGGCGAACTGCGCCACAAGCGCGTCGTCGCCATGTGTTGCGGTCTGGCGTGCCTCGGTCTTCGTGCTGCGCGCCTCGTGAAACGGCGGGTTGAACATCACATGCGCAAACCGGCCACGCAGCGATTTTTCCAGCGGCGCGGCGGAACCCAAATGGAAGACGGCGCGTTCGGATAATCCATTTTCCGCAGCGCTCATGCGCGCAAGATCGAGCACGGCTTCGTCAACATCAATGCCGGTGACATGCACGCCACCGATGCGCGTGGCGAGCGCCAGCGAGGCTGCGCCGCTGCCGCAGCCCAGATCCAGCACCTGATCGCGCGCGCGTGCGGGCACGGCCGCCGCCATCAACACCGCCTCCTGGCCAGAGCGAAAGCCGTGGCGTGGCTGGAACACATGGATGCGACCGCCCAGAAAGGCGTCGCGTGTTGCCTTGAGCGGCTCAGTCATCGTCATCGTCCAGGGGAAGTCCGGCAGGCGGACTTTTCTCGAGTTCCTCGCGCACAAGGTCAATCAGTTCGCGTGCGCGGTCGAAATCCTCATCCAACACCATCATGCGGCGCGCCAGAATGCCCAGCGATCCCTCAATGATGCTGGCGTTCATGTCGAGCACGATGGCGGTGATGCCCTCACCTTTCAGCACGGCATCGGCATAGGCCAGCAGGGTTACATCGTTCGTGCGCAACAGCTCTTTCATCGTGCCGACGGCCCTTGTCCAAAGCCTTCTGTCAATCTTGCGCCTGCTGCGGCGGCGAAACCACAGGGGTGGCATGGATGCGATTTGCCGCAGGGAAAACCCCCTTCAGCCAGCGGGTTCAAGGGGTTGACGCCTTGCCGGGGGCGCGGGCCGTTCTTATTCTCATGCGCAAGGCTCCCGGGAACACATCAAGCCCCTGATATGGGTCAACTTGCTTTTGTGCGCCCAACTCTGGCAAGGGATTTTCCGCGTTGCGGCCCCCCAGAATCGCGGGCCCCAAGGGGTTGAGAACTTGACGACTGCCATCGCCGCCAAGACGAAGACGCGCTCCGCCGACCGGCGCACCCATGTGCAGGGCGCCCTTGACCGGCTGACCGCGCTTGTGGCGGCCGATCTTGACGCCGTCAACGCCACGATCACCGGCTATATGCAGAGCGATGTGCCGATGATCCCGCAGCTGGCGGGCTATCTGATCGAGGCGGGCGGCAAGCGCATCCGCCCCATGCTGACATTGGCCACAGCGCGGCTTTGCAACTATGCGGGCGCCGGCCATGTGAAGCTCGCCACCGCTGTTGAATTCATTCACACCGCATCGCTGCTGCATGATGATGTGGTCGATAATTCATCGCTGCGCCGGGGCAAAGCTGCGGCCAACATCATCTTTGGCAATCAGGCAAGCGTGCTGGTGGGCGACTATCTTTTCAGCCGCTCTTTCCGGCTGATGGTGGAAACGGGATCGCTTGCCACGCTCGACATTCTGGCGAATGCAGCCGCCGTCATCACTGAGGGCGAAGTGCTGCAGCTGACAGCAGCAAAGAACATCGCCACGAGCGAAGAAACCTATATGAAGGTGATCGCAGCCAAGACAGCGGCGCTGTTTGCAGCGGCCGCCGAAGTGGGTGGCGTGATTGCCGGACGGCCGGCGCGCGACAGTCAGGCACTGCACATTTATGGCCGCGAGTTGGGCATCGCCTTCCAGCTGATTGATGATGCGCTCGACTATGGCTCGCTGCACGACAAGTTCGGCAAGTCGGTGGGTGATGATTTCCGGGAGGGCAAGGTGACCCTTCCCGTCATTCTGGCGCATCAGGCGGGCGATACTGCCGAGCGCGCCTTCTGGACGCGCGTCATTGCCGACGGCAAACAGCATGAAGGTGATCTGGAGGAAGCGATCCGCATCCTTGCGCGCCATGGCGCGGTTGCACGCACGCTGGAGCGGGCGCATGACCATGCCGAGGCCGCCAAGGCGGCGCTTTCAATTTTCCCGGCATCACCCTTGCGCGAGGCGCTGTGCGACGTCGCCGATTTCTGCGTGGATCGGGCGTATTGAGGGTGTCGCGCTTCAGTTGCCGTCCTCTGCGCGCGCGCTGAACTTCTTTGAATGGGTAAACCTCCTTTCGCCTCCTCCGCTTTCGCGGGGGAGGCCGCGAGCGTTTGCGAGCGGGTGGGGGAAGTAGCCGAAAATGCATGCCCCCACCCGGACTTGAGTTCGCATTGCTCACTCAAGCCCGACCTCCCCCGCAACAAGTTGCGGAGGAGGTGGAAGGAATATCGGTGACATGCCGATCAGCCATTCTGCGCCACGGCGATCCACCATGTCTCATGTTGTTGGCGCAGTGCTGCCGCCGCCTTGTTCGCCAAGTCGAGGTTCGCAAAAATCGCAAAACATGTCGCGCCGGAGCCGGTCATTGCCTCAAACAAGGGGGACTGCGCATGCAAGGCCGCCAGTGCATCGCCGATAATTGGTGCGATGTTGCGTGCGGGAGCTTCAAGATCATTGGTGGTGTGCTGCAGCCATTGCGCCAGCGCGCCCACATCGTCAAACCGGGCCGGATGCGGGGGCACATGCGCCCCGCTGCGATGCTTTAACGCGCCAAAGACCTCCGCCGTTGCCACGCCCACGCGCGGATTGACGAGCACCAGCGGCAGGCTGGGCATGGCAGGGGCTGGTGTCAGGCGCTCGCCGCGCCCCTCGGCAAACACAGGCGTTGAGGCAAGGCACATGGGCACATCCGCACCCAATGATAACGCGATGCGCGTGATTTCATCCTTGCTGTGCCTGCCGGGAAAAAGCGTCTCCAGCGCGCGCAATGTGGCCGCCGCATCGGCAGAGCCGCCGCCAAGACCTGCGGCCACGGGAATGTTTTTCTCAAGGGCAATGGCCAGACCATCAACGCCAAAGGCGCGCACGGCGCGCATCACCAGATTGCTCTCGCCATTGCCCGCTGCATGGGCGAAGGGGCCGGTGACATCAAGCGACACGCCTTTGGTGACGCGCGTGACGGCCAGACTGTCGGCAAGGTCGAGAAAGACGGCAAGGCTGGCTATTGCGTGATAGCCATCCTCGGCGCGCGCGCCGACATGCAGAAACAGGTTCAGCTTGGCGGGCGCATGGACATGGATCGCCGCCATGACACGGCCTAGGGCGTTGCGGGCGGCGCATCTGCGCCACCGGCGTCAGCGCGCGGGGCCTCTGCCATGCCGTTTTCCAGCTTTTCGCGGATGGCCGGAATGTTTTCTTCCGGCGGCGACAGGCTCAAGGCCCGCTGCCACTGGAAGCGCGCTTCACGCTCGCGCCCGACCTTCCAGTAAACATCGCCCAGATGGTCGTTGATGGTGGGATCCTGCGGCGCGAGTTCAATCGCGCGTTCCAGATGGATGACGGCGGTTGCATAGTCGCCGCGCCGGTAATAGGCCCAGCCGAGACTGTCGATGATGAAACCGTCATTGGGTTTGAGTTCCACCGCGCGGCGGATCATCTCGGTGCCCTCGTCCATGTTCTCGCCGCGGTCCACATAGGAATAGCCGAGATAGTTGAGGACGGCGGGCTGATCGGGCTTCAATTCCAGCGAGCGGCGCAGATCGGCTTCGGCTTCCGCCCAGCGTTTGCCGCGCTCATAGGCAATGCCGCGCGCAAAGAACACAAGCCAATGCCGCTCTTCGGGCGTTGCAATGGCATTGATCGCAACGGAATAGGCGGCGGCGGCGGCATCCCAGTTCTTGCGGTCGCGCTCGATGTCGCCCAGCGCCATCATCAGCTGCGACTGGGTATAGCCCTCGTCAACGGCGCGGTTGAGGAGAGCGACCGCCTCTTCTGCGCGCTCAAGGCGATTGAGATTGATGGCCTCGGCAATGAGGGCTGAAACGTAAAGCGGCTCGTCCCTGGTAACGGTCTGATAGATGGCGATCGCGTCTTCATAGCGCTCGCCCTCTTCGAACAGTTCGGCAAGCACGAGGCGTGCGCTGACGAGATCTGGGTTCAGCCACATCGCCACCTGCAGATAGATGACGGGGGCATCCAGACCGTTCTCCGTGTCGAACACGGTTGCCATGTTGAACAGCGCCTCGGCCATGCCCTGAACCGGCGTTTTCACCCGCCAGACCAGATTGGCGCCCGAGCCGATGCGCTGGCGCGTGACCATCAGCAACTGGTTCTCGGGCAGCGCGCCCAGCCCGCGGTCGATGACGGCGCGGGCGGCATCCATGCTGCCCGCCTCTTCCAGAAAGGCGGCATAGGCCGAAAGCACACGGCCGCTCTTGCCCTCGCTGTTTTCGACGGCGCGGATGAAAAGCGCATCTGCGCCGGTGCGGTCGCCCAGGAGGGCCGCCATCAGCGCGCCATGATAATCGCCCAGCACGTCAAAGCCGCGCTGGCCGGACGCACGCGCAAGTTCGCGGCGTGCATCGGCGCCGCGCCCCTCGCCCGCCATGATCCAGTAACTGATGAGCCGCGAGGAGATGCCCTGATCGGTCGCCAGCATTGCGTCGATCTCGGCGCGCGCCATCGGCCAATCGCCGCGGCGCGCGGCCTCTGCCGCAAGAACAAGGCGCGCGGTCAGCGTGTTCTGGCCGCCGGAGATGACACGGCGGGCAAGATTTGCTGCCGTATCCATCTGCCCTGCCTGCACGGCATAGAGGAAGGCGCGCTGCAGCAGCATGTTGTTTTCGGGATCACGCGAGAGCGCGTCGAGATAGCGGCGCGCGGCCTCGTGCACATCGCGGCTGGCGGCAGCTTCACGCGCGACCAGAAAATCACCATAGATCGTATCGCTGGCGGGGCCTGCCACATCGGCGCTGCGCTCACGCGTGCCGCCGCGATTCAGCCAGTCGAGCGCGCCAGAGGAAACGGCCACCAGCACGCCAGCGGCTGCCGCGGCCACAATCAGGACCGAAGAGAGGATCGTTGTCGTCCGGCGCATCATCAGGCGCTTACCCTTCAAACAGGGCGGACCCGCGCCCCTTACATGTTCGGATAGTTCGGTCCGCCCGACCCTTCGGGTGTGACCCAATTGATGTTCTGCGACGGGTCTTTGATGTCGCAGGTTTTGCAGTGGACACAGTTCTGCGCATTGATCTGAAAGCGCGGGTTCTGTCCAGAGCCATCATAAACGACTTCATACACGCCGGCGGGGCAATAACGCTGTGCCGGTTCGGCATATTTGGGCAGATTCACGTTAATGGGAACTGACGGATCCTTGAGCGTCAGGTGGATCGGCTGGTCTTCCTCGTGGTTGGTATTCGACAGGAAAACGCTGGAAAGCCGGTCAAAACTGATGACGCCATCAGGCTTTGGATAGGCAATCGGCTTGTGTCTGGCCGCCGGCTCGGTCGAGGCCGCGTCCGTCTTACGATGTTTTAATGTGCCGAACGGGCCGAAACCGAAAAGCTGGTTCGACCACATGTCCACCGCGCCCAGGGGCACGCCGACCAGCGTGCCAAACCGGCTCCACAGCGGCTTCACATTGCGGACGCGCTTCAGATCTTTGGCAATCGGCGAGCGGCGCACTGCTGGCTCGTAATCGGCCAATACGTCCTGCGCGCGACCCTCACCCAATGCCGCGAAGGCGGCCTCGGCGGCCAGCATGCCGCTGCGCATGGCGTTATGCGTGCCCTTGATGCGCGGCACATTCACAAAGCCCGCCGAACAGCCGATCAGCGCACCGCCGGGGAACGCCAGTTTCGGAATCGACTGCCAGCCGCCCTCGGTGATCGCGCGCGCACCATAAGAGAGGCGCTTGCCACCCTCCAGCTGCTCGCGGATCAGCGGGTGCTGCTTCATCCGCTGGAATTCTTCAAAGGGTGACAGGTACGGATTCCTGTAATTGAGGTGGACAACGAACCCCACCGAGATGAAGCCGCCCTTCATATGATAGAGGAACGAGCCGCCGCCGGTTCCCGATGACAGCGGCCAGCCCATCGTGTGCATTACAAGGCCCGGCTTGTGGCGCGCAGGATCTGCCTGCCAAAGCTCTTTCATGCCGATGCCGAATTTCTGCGGCTCGCTGTCTTTATCCAGGTTGAACTGCGCGATCAGCTGCTTGGCGAGCGATCCGCGCACGCCCTCGCCGATCAGCGTGTACTTGCCCAGAATGTTCATGCCGGGCTGGAAACCATCCTTCGGTTTCCCGTCGCGGCCGATCCCCATATCGCCCGTCTGGACGCCAATGACCTTGCCGCCATCATAAAGAACCCTGGCGGCGGCAAAGCCCGGATAGATTTCGACGCCCAATTCCTCTGCCTGCTTGCCCAGCCAGCGGCAGACATTGCCCAGCGATGCAACATAGTTGCCGTGATTGTTCATCAAGGGCGGAAACATGAAATTGGGAATGCGCAGCGCGCCTGCGGGGCCCAGGAAATAAAAACGGTCGCTGGTGACGGGCGTATCCAGCGGCGCGCCCTTTTCCTTCCAGTCGGGAATGAGTTCGTTGAGGGCGCACGGGTCGATCACAGCGCCGGAGAGAATGTGCGCGCCGACTTCCGAGCCCTTTTCGAGGATGCAGACAGACACGTCGCGGCCTGCTTCGGCGGCAAGCTGCTTGATGCGGATAGCGGCGGAAAGGCCCGCGGGGCCCGCACCCACGATCACCACATCATATTCCATCGACTCGCGTTCAATTTCGCCCGTCATTGCGCCAATCTTCCCCTGCCGAAGCGCGATCATTCCCTTTGTGGAGAGGCTTTGGCCGCTGGTCAACAGGCGCATGGCCCTTTGCCGTAAAGTCAGCATTGGCTAAGGTCGCGTCATGGCCGACAGCACAGACACGCGCGAATTGACGCCGCCCGGATTCGCAATGGGGGACGCGGCGGGCGCATTGGCCATGCTGGAATGGCTTGCAAGCCTTGGCGCGGCTGATCCGGTTCTGGAGACGCCGCAATGCTGGCTTGCTGATGGGCCGAGTGCCCAGGGCGATGCACCTTCAAGCGTGCCCGAAGCTCAACAAGCTGCAATTGCCGCATCCGTCAAGCGGACAGCGCCGTCCAAAGAACCCGCAACCGATTCAGGCTCACTCGCCGAGGCGCAGCGCGCGGCGGCGGCGGCGCAGTCTCTGGCAGAATTGCGCGAGGCGATGGCGCGCTTTGACGGCACGAATCTGAAAGCGGGAGCACGCAACCTCGTCTTCGCGGACGGCAACAGCCAGGCGCCGCTGATGCTGGTAGGCGAAGCGCCGGGGCGTGACGAGGATCTGGCAGGGCTTCCCTTTGTTGGGGCCTCGGGCCAGCTGCTCGACCGCATTCTGGCCGCTGCCGGGCTTGACCGCACCAAGGTCTATATCACCAATGTGCTGCCGTGGCGGCCGCCTGACAATCGCGAGCCGTCACTGACCGAGGCGGCGCTGTTTCTGCCCTTCCTCAAGCGGCACATCGCGCTTGTCAGGCCGCGCATCGTTCTGGCGCTGGGCGCAACCTCGATGCGGCATCTGTTCGACACCACCGAGGGCATCACGCGGATGCGCGGCAAGTGGCAGGAACTTTTGATCGAGGACAATGCCATTCCTGCGATGGCAACGTTTCATCCCGCCGCCCTGCTGCGCAATGCCCTCAACAAGCGCTTTGTCTGGCGCGACATGCTTGAGGTGTCAGCGCGGCTTGGCATGCTGGATCAGAAGGACCACTGAACTCATGTCACGGATTGATGGCGCGCGCGCCTTTCTGCCCCTCAACATCGCGGTTTTGACAGTGAGCGATACGCGCTCTCTCGCCGAAGACAAGTCGGGCGACATTCTGGCGGCCCGGATCGAAGAGGCGGGACACAAAGTCCTTGACCGTGCGCTGGTGCGCGATGAAGTGCCCGCGATTGTCGAAAAGCTGAAAGGCTGGATCGCCGATCCCAAAGTGGATGCCGTCATCTCGACAGGCGGCACGGGGCTGACGGGCCGCGACGTGACGCCGGAGGCTTTTCGCAAAGTCTTTGAAAAGGAGATTGACGGCTTTGCTGCCGTATTCCACCAGATCTCGTTCGGAACCGTGGGCACATCGACGCTGCAATCGCGCGCCTGTGCGGGCGTTGCGGGCGGCACCTATCTGTTCGCCCTGCCGGGGTCATCCGGCGCGGTGAAGGATGCGTGGGACGGCATCCTGAAGCATCAGTTCGACAGCCGCCACATGCCCTGCAACTTCGCCGAGATCATGCCGCGCCTGCAGGAGCACATGCCCGGCGGCGGCAAGCGCGGCAAAACGCCTGCCGCCTGAACTCAGCCGCGTTTGAGTGCGCCCGTTGCGGCCATCGGAATGAGCCAGCCCAAGAGCAGCACCGTGTTGGGAATGATGTTGGTGGCAAAGCCCGTGTGGGCCGACAGGTAGCCGTCAACAACATACCAGACGACTGTGCTTGCGGTGAGCATCTGCCAGAGGCGGCGCTGGTGGGCGCCCGCGACATGGGCCGCCTGCACGGCGGCATAAAGCGTCACGCTCCAGCCCAATGTGACAGCACCCATCAGCGCAATCGAAAAGCGCGTGTGGGGATCAAGCACAAGCCCTTCATCCCGGTCGATCATGGCAAAGACCATGTGCGCGGCATCGCCGCCCGCCGCATGTCCGCCAATGGCGAGCACAAGGCCGAAGATCGCAACGCCCAGACACCAGATGTTCAGCCAGGTTTTCCAGAAGGGGGACATGGGGTTCTCCGTTTGAACAACCAACAACTGCATTCAGCCTCCTCCATGCCATTGCATGGGGGAGGCCGGCATGCGCTTGCATGCCGGGTGGGGTATGAATCAAAGAAGCAACCGCCCCCACCCGCGCGTGAAGACGCGCGACCTCCCCCGCGTGAAGCCACGCGGAGGAGGTAAACAATCTGTAGCACTTGCTACATATTCTGTCAAATGATGCGGCGGCCGGGCTTTTTGAGGCGGGAGACATCGCCCGGCTCGTCCACGTCGCCCAGCGTTTCCAAGAGGGCAACGCCAAGCCCGCGCGGCAGCGACGCCAGCGTATCACTCAATGTGTGTGGCGATGACCAGCGCACATTCCTGAAGAGCGTGGGCGTTGTGCGTGTGCGCTTCATGCCGATCAGCCAGTAACCGCCATCTTCCGCCGGGCCAATGACGCAATCGGATTTTCCCAAAGCCGCGAAGGCGCGCGCGATGCGGGAGCGCGATATGTCCGGGCAATCGGTGCCGATGATAATGATGGGGCCCTTCGTGCTCCGGCGGAACATGCGCGCCATGCGTGCACCCAGATCGCCGGTTCCTTGCGCGATGGCGTCTGCGCCGAAGGAAGCAGGCGACGGCGTTGCGGCGATGATCGTCTGCCAGCGCGGATCGGCGGTCATCGCAAGGGTGCGATCCAGCAGCGCGCGATAGACGCGCAAGCCGCCCGGATTGCCCAGCGCGCGCGCGAGGCGCGTTTTTACGCGGCCCATCTGCGGCACACGCGCAAAGATGATGAGTGTCTTTCTCACCCGTAGAGCCTTGCCAGCCGCTTTGCAGGCACGCCGAGCTTCCACAAGGTCAAGATGAACAGATTGCGCAGGGGCCGCGCCACATAACCGCCGGTGCGATAGCGGCGCGCGCTGGTGCTGGCTGCTGCATTGAGGCCGACAAGCCTTCTGCGTTTCAGGCGGCCGACCAGATCGACATCCTCCATCAAGGGCAGCGGTTTGAAGCCGCCGAGTTTCTCGTAAAGCGCCTTTGAGATTAGCAAGCCCTGATCGCCATAGGGCAGCGCAAACAGGTGGCAGCGCAACGCCACAAGCTTCTCCAGAAATCTGCCGCGCTTGCGTGTTTCATCCAGGGCAAAGCGGAAATAGGCGGCCTTGCGCTCGCCATCTTTGCGCATAAAGCGCAATGCCTCGTGCTCCCATCCTTTGGCAAGGATCGTGTCGGCGTGAAGAAAGAGAAGAAACGGGGCACGCGCCGCACGCGCGCCGCGCGCGAGTTGATTGCCCCTGCCCTTTTCACAACGCACGATCACTGCACCTGCATCATCGGCGATGGCGAGCGTGTCGTCGGTTGAGCCGCCATCGGCAATGATGACCTCCTGCACGAGGCCACGCATGGCGGCTTCGACCAGCGCCGACAGTGTGGGCACCAGCGTGTCCGCAGCATTCAAGGTTGGAATCACGACCGAGATCATGGGCCCAGTTTCGCAAGGCCACGGGCTCCTCTTCAATCAAGCCCGTGGGGTTTTCAGCCATGGTCCTACCACGCCTTGTTCTTGATTTGTTCACATTCCCCGCCTAGCTTTTTGCCATGCGGCACATGGCACAAACGCGCTTTGTCGATGACCGGAAGGGCCTTTCGCAAAACGAAGGCGCAGACGGAAAAGTGCGCACGCTTCACCCCGGCGCTGACAGGGGGCGCGGTGCGCTTTCCAACGCTGTCGGGCGCTATGAGGCGCTGACGCGTGTTCTGGGTGATGATGGCTGGGGCCTGTTTGATGAAGAGGCGCCCAAGCTCGACACGCAATTCCTGCGCGACACATCGCGCACCATCATCGCGCGCAATCAATCGCCTGATCTTTCCTTTGACCGCTCGATCAATCCCTACAAGGGATGCGAGCATGGCTGCGTCTATTGTTTCGCGCGGCCAACGCATGCCTATCTGGGTCTGTCGCCCGGTGTTGATTTTGAATCGCGCATCTTTGTAAAGCCCAATGCGGCAGAGCTTCTGCGCGGCGAACTCGCCAATCCTGCTTATGAGTGCAGGCCGATTGCGATTGGCACGAACACCGATCCCTATCAGCCGGGAGAGCGCCGGCATCGCATCACGCGCAGCATTCTTGAGGTGCTGGCGGAGCATCATCACCCCGTCACTATTGTCACCAAGTCCCATCTGGTAACGCGCGACATCGATATTCTGGGGCCGATGGCGGAGAAGAGCCTTGTCAAGGTTGCGCTGTCGGTCACAACCCTTGACCGGAAACTTGCGCGTGCGATGGAGCCGCGCGCGTCTGCGCCCGAGCGGCGCATTGATGCGATCCGCGTGCTGGCGCAGGCGGGCATTCCCGCAGCCGTGATGGTGGCGCCGGTCATTCCCGCCCTCAATGATGCCGAGATGGAGACGATCCTGGAACGTGCGCGCGATGCAGGCGCGTCATCGGCGGGCTATATCGTGCTGCGCCTGCCGCTGGAGATCAAAGACCTCTTCCGCGAATGGCTTGAGATGCGCGCGGCCGGCAAGGCGTCGCACGTGATGGCGCTCATTCGCGGCATGCGGAACGGCAAGGACTATGATCCGCAATGGGGAACACGCATGAAGGGCACAGGCCCCTATGCCGAAATGATCGCGCAACGCTTCCGCGTGGCGATCAAGCGCTTGCAGCTTAACCGGCCGCGCGCGCCGCTGGCCGTCAATCTCTTCTCCCGGCCCCAGCCGGTGACAGGGCAGTTGCAGCTATTGTGAGATGCGTTTCGGGGCGTAAGCGAATCAAACTATGTTTCGCGCCCCATGGAAGAATCGTTCAACGACATCCCCCTGCCAGGGCTTGAAGCCCCGAGTGACAGCGGCCCCAGCTTTGCCCACGAGCAGGCGATGGGGCAGGCACATGGATTTCCTGTTGCGGGGATCGACGAGGCCGGGCGCGGTCCATGGGCGGGGCCGGTGGTGGCAGCTGCGGTCATTCTTGATCCGGATGTCAGCATTCCCGGCATTGATGACAGCAAGCGCCTGACGCCGAAGAAGCGCGCGGCGCTTTTTGACCTGATCCAGGAAAAGGCATTGGCGTTCGGCGTCGCCTTTGTGCGGGCGCGCGAGATCGATGAACTCAACATCCGCCGCGCCACACATCTGGCGATGAAGCGCGCCTATCAGGTGTTGTGCACCAAGATGAAGCCGGCCTCCGTGCTGATTGACGGCAATGATGCGCCGACACTTTCGGTGCCGCATCGCGCGCTGGTGCGCGGCGACCGCCTGTCGCTCTCCATTGCGGCGGCTTCCATTCTCGCCAAGGTCTCACGCGACAATCTGATGATTGCGATGGACAAGAGTTTTCCGGGTTACGGATTTGCCGACCACAAGGGCTATGGCACGCCCAAGCATGCGGAGGCGCTGAACCGGCTGGGGGTGAGCAAGCTTCACCGCCATTCGTTCGAGCCGGTGCGGGCGGTGATCGAGAAAAAAATTTCCGGGTGAGCTACCACATTTAGTGGGTGCCGGATTCCGGAGACTCAATTTAACTCTTTGATTCAAAACGGACTCTTGACGGCGAGTCCAGCCTGACTCAAGGCTTTCCCCAACAATAAGAGGGTGGGGATTTCCATGAAACTGGCGCCAGCACGCGCAGCCGCGCGTGCCAATTCTGTTGATCGCATCATTCACGGCTGTTCGATCGAGGCGATGCGGGCCATGCCCGAAGGCTCGGTCGATCTGATCTTTGCCGATCCGCCGTACAATCTTCAGCTCAAGGGCGATCTGAAACGCCCCGACCAGTCAAAGGTCGATGCGGTTGACGATGACTGGGACAAGTTTTCCGACTTCGCCGCCTATGACCGCTTTACGCGCGAATGGCTTTCGGAAGCGCGCCGCGTGCTCAAGGATACCGGCACGATTTTCGTCATCGGCTCGTATCACAACATTTTCCGTGTCGGCGTGGCGCTGCAGGATCTCGGCTACTGGATCCTCAACGACATCATCTGGCGCAAGTCGAACCCGATGCCGAATTTCCGGGGGCGGCGTTTCACCAACGCGCATGAGACGCTGATCTGGGCCGCGAAGTCAGCAGGCGAGACACGCTATACGTTCAATTATGACGCGCTGAAATCACTCAATGAGGGATTGCAGATGCGCTCGGACTGGCTGATCCCGCTGTGCACTGGCGGCGAGCGGCTGAAGTCAGACAATGGAGACAAGGCGCATCCGACACAAAAGCCCGAGGCGCTGCTGCATCGCGTGATCCTTTCGGCGTCGCGGCCCGGCGATGTCGTGCTTGATCCCTTCTTCGGCACGGGCACAACCGGCGCCGTTGCCAAGAAACTCGGCCGCCACTTCATCGGCATTGAGCGCGAAGCGGAGTACGTCAAGATTGCCGAGGCGCGCATCAAGCGCGTCGCCATGGCCGCAGCGGAAGATATCGAAGTCACCAGGAGCAAGCGTGAGGAGCCGCGCGTGCCCTTTGGCGCCGTGATCGAGCGCGGGCTGCTTGAGCCCGGCACGATGCTCTATGGCCCGACGCGCCGCCACGCCGCGCGCGTGCGCGCCGATGGCAGTCTGGTGACGGGTGATGCCAAGGGTTCGATCCACCAGATTGCCGCCCATGTGCAGGGTTTGCCGGCGTGTAATGGCTGGGCGTTCTGGCACTTTGATGTGCAGGGCAAGCTGAAACCCATCGACATCCTGCGTCAGCAGATCCGCAGCGAGATGCTGGCGGGTGAAACGCAAGCCGCGCCATCAGGCAGCGTCACGCGCCTTGCGGATCACCTTGGCAAAGAGGGTCGCAAGCCCCGCGCGGTCTAACGCATCGACTGCAACCAGTTCACCGAAGGGGGCGAGTGCACGCGCACTTGCCCCCTTCAGCACATAGACATCCAGCGTCAGGCGGAAATGCGTAAACACATGCGTGACGGCGCCGCGCGCCTGCCATGCGCCCTTCACTGGTGCATGGGTGAGCGCATTTTCAGGCGGTACGTATTCAAACGCCGTTGACGGCGTTTCCATCATGGCGCCCAGAAGGCCCTTCGCCGGGCGGCGACGCAAAAGAATGCGGTCATCCTTTGTGATTGCAACGAAGGAGGCGCCATAGCGCGCGGGCGTTTTCGCCTTGGGTGCGCGGCGCGGCAGTTCCCCGGCCATGCCTGCCTTTCTCGCACGACATGAATTCGCCAACGGACACAGGCTGCATTTCGGGGCGCGCGGCGTGCAGATCGTGGCGCCAAGGTCCATCATCGCCTGCGCAAAGTCACCGGCGCGCGACTCCGGTGTCAGTCTGGCCGCCGCATTGCGGATCGAAACTTTTGCGGCAGGCAGCGGCTTGGTGATGGCTTGCAGGCGCGCCACCACACGCTCGATATTGCCATCGACCGGCGTTGCCTTATTTCCAAACGCAATCGCGGCAATGGCAGCCGCCGTATAGGGTCCGATGCCGGGCAACGCGCGCAAACGCGCCTCATCATCGGGAAATGCGCCGCCGTGCCTTGCGACCACCTCGCGCGCACAGGCGTGTAGATTTCGCGCACGGCTGTAATAGCCAAGGCCTGCCCATGCGGCGAGCACCTCTTCAACCGACGCGGCAGCAAGGGCGCGCACATCGGGCCAGCGCGTGACAAAGGCGCGGAAATAGGGCCCGACTGTTGCCACGGTCGTCTGTTGCAGCATGATCTCGGAAAGCCAGATGCGATAGGGATCGGGCATCTCGCCTTTGCGCGCGCGCCAGGGCAGCACGCGCGCGTTGGCGTCGTACCATTTGAGCAGACGCGAACTGATCGTGCCGCTTGCGCGGCGATGCATTTGGCGCGACGTTGAAGCCGGTTTTGTTGCCTTCTTCTTCATTGGGCGTGTTGATGCACGGGTTCAGCGCAAGTGCAAGCATTGCGTGCGCATGTTCTTACCGCCTCCGCCCGCGCGATTTCGCGCGGGGGAGGCCAGCGATGCGCTTGCATCGCGGGTGGGGGAGAAAGCCCGGAAGAAGCGCCCCCACCCGGCATGCAAGTGCATGCCGACCTCCCCCGCAACACGTTGCGGAGGAGGTAGCAGGATGCGAGCGTGGCCATGTCCGATGACCGCCCGCACCGTTCCGGACCCGTCAAGTTTGCGCGCCAGAGTGATGAAGCGTTTGCGGCGCTGGCGGCGCGCTTTGGCTTTCACAAGCCGGAAATCCTCAAGCGCTGGCGCGACATTGCCGGTGCACACCTTTACCGCTTCACGCGCCCGCAGCGCATTTCCTTCCCCAAAGGACGGCGCGATGGCGGCACGCTTTTTCTTGAGGTCGCGGGCGCTGCAAGCGTTGAGGTGCATCATGTCTCGCGCCAGCTGATCGAGCGGATCAACGCGTTCTACGGCTATGCCGCCATTGCCAAAATCAAGGTGGTGGCGGCTGCCATCAACCGCCCCCGCCCTGTGGATGATTTTGCGCCGATGCCGCCCGATCCTGCCGCCCTTGCAGCGGCAAGCCGCCGCACGGCGCGCATCAAAGACCCCGAATTGCGACAGAGCCTTGTGGCACTTGGGGCGCTTTCGGCCACGAGCAGACCTTCAGGCCCGAAAAAAGCTTGAGAAACCCGGACTTATTTGGCAATCCGCCCACTCGTTGAGGCGGGCTTGCTTGGTTGCTAGATTGCCGGTTTGCGGGATGCGCCCTGACTGGAGAGATTTTGACTGTCTGCACTTTCCCTCTCCCCTCGGGGAGAGGATGGCTGGCGAAAGCCAGCCAGGTGAGGGGGCCCCCCTCACGAATTTTGCGCAGTCGCAAAATTCTGCTCTCCCCCAGGGGAGAGCGAACAAGTGCGTTGAAGTGAGCGGGCTGCCCCAGAGGTTGATCAGGAGTTTTCCTTGGACAAGCGCATTCTGACTGTCGCGGGTATTGGCGTTGCCCTTCTGGCCGCCGTTCTTGCCGCCTTCTATTTCCTTGTGCCCAAGCCGGGCGCAACCTCGGTCACGCCGACCGAAGCGGCAGAGGCAGATCCCGCCGCCCGCGACCGCGCCTTGAGCGTGCGGCCCGACGATCGCGCGCTCGGCTCGCCCGATGCACCGATCACGCTGATCGAATATGCGTCGATGACCTGCGGCCATTGCGCGGCGTTCCACGCGCAAACGATTCCCACGATCACGACCCAGTACATTGACACCGGCAAGGTGCGCTGGGTGTTCCGGGAATTTCCGCTGGATGGCGTGGCTGCGGGCGCCTCGCTGATTGCGCGCTGCCTGCCGCCTGACCAGTATTTTCCGTTCATCAGCATGCTTTATCTGAACCAGCCCGACTGGGCGCATGTGGATGATCCGAAAGAGGGCCTCATCACGATGTCGCGCCGCGCGGGCCTCTCGCGCGAGCAGGTCGAATCGTGCTTGAACAATCAGGCTGAAACGGACCGCATGCGGGCCTTGATGGCTGAGGCGGGGGAAATTTTCGGGGTCAACTCGACGCCGACCCTCATCATCAACGGCAAGGTCTATCGCGGCGCCATGCCGTTCGAGCAGATCGACGCGATCTTCAAGGAACTGCTGGCGGGACAGAACTGAGGCGCGAGAAGCGCAAGGATGGGCCGGGGGGCGTCCCTGCCCCAAGCGACGTGTAAGGAGTTTGGCCCTTGAAGATTACCCGCCTGCGCCTTTCGGGCTTCAAGTCCTTTGTTGAACCGACCGAACTCCATATCGAGCCGGGGCTGACGGGCATTGTCGGCCCCAATGGCTGCGGCAAGTCCAATCTTCTCGAAGCGCTGCGCTGGGCGATGGGCGAAAACAGCGCCAAGTCGATGCGCGGCGGCGCGATGGATGACGTCATCTTTGCGGGCTCCGGCAACCGGCCAGCCCGCAACATGGCCGAAGTCACCATCTTCATGGACAATACCGATCATTCAGCGCCCGCCGCCTTCAATGGCGACGAGGTTCTGGAGATCACGCGGCGCATCGAGCGCGAGGCGGGCAGCGCGTACCGCATCAATGGCGGTGAAGTGCGCCAGCGCGATGTGCAGCTTCTGTTTGCCGATGCTTCGACCGGCGCGCACTCGCCTGCACTCGTCAAGCAAGGCCAGATTGGCACGCTGATCAATGCCAAGCCGCTGGCGCGCCGCGCCATCCTTGAAGAGGCGGCCGGCATCAGCGGCCTTCATTCGCGCCGTCACGAGGCCGAGTTGCGCCTGCGGGCAGCGGAATCAAACCTGCAGCGCCTGACCGACATCATTCAGGAAGTCGAAGGCCAGCTTGCCGCGCTCAAGCGCCAGGCACGGCAGGCGTCGCGCTATCGCAATCTGTCGGGCCATATCCGCCGGGCGGAGGCGATTGCCTTCCATCTGCGCTGGGTATCGGCGGCCGAACAGGTCAGCGAAGCCGAGCGCCGTCTTGCCGAAGCCGAGGCGCGCGTGGCTGACGCCACAAGGGCTGCGGCGCAGTCCGCAACGTTGCAGGCCGAGGCTCAAACCGCCCTGCCCCCGCTTCGTCAGGCGGAGGCCGAGCGGGCAGCGGCGCTTCAGCGCTTCAAGGTGGAGCGCGACACGCTGGATGCCGAGGAGCGCCGGGCGCGCGAAGCGTCGGCACGGCTTGCGCGTGCGATTGACGAGTTTACGCGCGATCTTGCCGCCAGCACGGCACGCGCCGACGACGCGCGCGCGATGTGCGGCAGCCTTTCGGCTGAACTTTCGGCCATTGATGATGGCGCTGCGGCACGCGAGGCAGGACTTCACGATGCGCGCGTGATTGCCGCTGATGCCGCCGACCAGCTGTCGCGCGCTGAGACCGCCTTTGAAGATGCGCGGGCACGCGCGGCCGATCATGCCGCGCGGCGCAATGCACTGGAAAATGCCAAGGCCCAGGCGCTGCCGCGTCTGGCGCGCCTCGTCGGCGAACTGGAAGCGCTTGCTGCCCAGCGCGTGAAGGCGGATGAAGATGCGCTGCATTCGCCCGACATCGCCGCCGCGATGCGCGATGCTGCTCTTGCGCGCGAGGCGGCCGAACAGGCCTTTGCCGCGCTCAATGGCGCTGAAAGCCTGCGGCAGGACAGGGCGCGCGCTGAAGCGCTGGCCCGCGATGGCCTTGCCAAGGCTGAGCGCGCGCATGAGCGTTTGCAGGCCGAAGCCGATGCGATTGCCGATGTGCTGCGTTCGCCCAATGGCGATCTGTGGCCGCGCCTGATTGATGCTGTGAGTGCTGCGCCCGGATATGAGGCGGCGCTGGCGGCGGCCCTGGGCGATGAATTCGAAGCGCCGCTTGATGAGGCTGCGCCCAGCCACTGGCGCACACTGCCCGGGATTGAAAATCTTCCTGCGCTGCCTGAGGGCGCATCGCCCATCAGCGTGCATGTGACGGCACCGGCTGTACTCAATCGCCGCCTTGCAATGACGGGCGTTGTGGACGATGGCGACGGGGCGCGGCTGCAGGCGCTGCTTCAGCCGGGCCAGCTTCTGGTTTCGCGCTCGGGCGCGATGTGGCGCTGGGATGGCTATACCGTCATGCTGCATGCCGAAACGCAGGCGGCCCAGCGTCTGGCCCAGCGCAACCGTCTTGCGGCAATGGGTGAGACACTGGCCGCCCTTCAAGGCGATGCAGCGAACGCACGCCAGCTGTGGCAGGCCGCTCAAAGCGCGCTTGAAGAGGCACAGGATGCCGAGCGCACGGCGCGCGCAAACCAGCGCGAGGCGGATGCAGCTCTTGCCCGCGCGCTTGATGCCTGCGCGATTGCCGAGCGCGAGGCCGCACGCCATGCCGCCCAGCGCGCCGCTCTGGGCGAGGCTGCGCGCCGCCTTGAGGAGGCGGTGCTTGCCGCCAAGACCGACGTGGCCGAGGCCGAGGCGGGTCTTCAAACACTGGGTTCAGGCGATGATGTGCAAGCCGAAGCACTGGCCGCACGCGAACGTGTGGCCGAACTGCGTGTCGCCGCTGGCGAGGCGGAGGGCACACTTGCAGGGCTTGTGCGCGAGGCCCAAAGCCTGTCGCAGCGCCGCGCCACGCTGGAATCAGAAATCGCTGCCTGGTCACGTCGCCTTGAAACGGCAGAGGCCGAGGGCGCCGGGTTCGTGTCGCGCCGCGACGCAGCCCTTGCCGAAAAGGCGCAGCTTGATGAAGTGCCCGCCGCCATCGAGGTGAAGCGCGGGGCGCTTCTCTCGCTCATCAGCGAGGCAGAAACGCTGCGCAATGAGGCCGCTGACGCATTGCAGGTGGCCGAGACGCGTCTTGCTGATGCCGACCGCGCGGTCAAGGCGGCAGACGCCGCCGCGTCGGAAGCGCGCGAGGAGCGCGCGCGGGCGGGCGCTGTTCTGGATGCGGCGCGCGAAAAACTTTCGGAGACGGCGCAGCGCATCCGCGAGGTGATGAGCCTGGAGCCGGGCGAGCTCCTCACCAGGAACGAGATCGACCCCGAGGACGGCCTGCCGACGCAGGATGAAATCGATCACAAGGTCGAACGCCTGAAGCGTGAGCGCGAGCAGCTGGGCGGCGTCAATCTGCGCGCCGAAGAAGAAGCGGCTGAACACGAAGCGCGCCTGACCGCGATGACGACCGAGAAGGCTGATCTTGAAGGCGCCATCGCCAAGCTGCGCGCCGGGATCGGCAGCCTGAACCGCGAGGGACGCGAGCGTCTTCTGGCCGCCTTTGAAGTGGTCAATGGCCATTTCAAGCGCCTCTTCACCACGCTCTTTGGCGGGGGCGAAGCCAACCTGACGCTGACCGAGAGCGATGATCCGCTGGAAGCAGGTCTTGAAATTTTCGCGCGCCCGCCCGGCAAACGCCTCACCACGCTTTCGCTGCTTTCGGGCGGCGAGCAGGCGCTGACGGCGCTCTCGCTCATCTTTGCCATCTTCCTTTCCAACCCGGCGCCGATCTGCGTGCTGGACGAAGTTGATGCGCCGCTCGACGACGCCAATGTCGAACGCTTCTGCAACCTGATGGACGAGATGACGCGTCAGACTGAAACGCGTTTCCTTGTCATCACGCACCATGCGCTGACCATGGCGCGCATGCACCGCCTGTTCGGAGTCACGATGCAGGAGCGCGGGGTCAGCCAGCTGGTTTCGGTTGATCTTGAAGCCGCCGAGCGCGTGCTGGCTGCGGAGTAGGTTTCATGGCGCCGCGCAGAACATCAAAAAGTTCGCGCGGGGCACGCCGGAATGCGCCATCTGTTCGCAAGGTGAAACGTGCGGTGCGCAAGTCAGCGCGCCCGCTGTCATCGGGCGATGTCGCCCGCGCGGTTGCGGCGCGCGAGAAGCTGGTTGATGCCGCGGGCAAACTTCTGGCGGAAGCCGGCTTTCGCGCCATCAATATGCCGCGCGCGGCCAAACGCGCCGGCGTGCCGCTGGCGGTGGCGCGAAAGCTCTTTCGCACGTCGCTGCATCTGGTGGCCGCCACGCTGGAGCAGCAGCTTGAAGAAGACCTTGATGCAACTGAAGGCGAACTCCTGAACGCCCTGCAGTCGCGCAATGATCCCTCGCTTGCGATCCGCAACATGCTTTCCGCCCAGTTGCGCCGCCATGCAGCGGGGGGATGGTGGCGGCTTTACCTCGACATGGATCTTCTGGCGACCAGCGATGACAGCCGGGACATTCTGCGCCAGCTGCAGGCGCGGCTGCAGGAGCGGGCGCTCACCTTCATCACCGCACTTCAGGGGCGCGGCCTTCTGCATGATGGCCACGACGCGCAGGCGATCTGGTTCCTGTGGTCGGCGCTTCTGGACGGCGCCGTCTTGCGCGCGCGGGTGTCTTCCCAGCACACGGATATCGAGACGCTGGCGGCGATGCTGGCGCCGGTTCTGGCCGAGGGGCTGCGTTCGCCCAAGGCGTGAAGCTGTGCATGCTTGCGGGCGACTCGCGCGCCCAAGTCACATGATTTCGCAATTGCAGCAATTTCTTTCCCGACGCTCGTTCTGGCGCGCATTTTTCCCTTTTATTTCATTGTGTTACACCATTATTGCGGCTGCTTGACATTGCCAGACCCCCTCCCTATGGTCCGCGCGCTTTCGCTTCAGGGGGCTTCCCGGCGGCACTGGTCAACCCCGGAAAACGGGCGTGTCTGGCGGCTGCAAAAGGGCAATCCAGCGTGGTGAGCGGTCCATCCGATCAGGGCAATGGCCAGGGGAATGATCCCCATGCGCCTCTTGACGCTTTGGGCAAGCGCATCGATGCGATGGAAAATCGCCCCAGCGTGGTCGCCCCCAAGGTGAAAGCCCGTTCCGCGGAAGACAGTTCCGCTTTCGGCCGGGCGTTCAAGCTGTCCACCGAGTTTGTGGCAGCCGTCGCAATCGGCGGAGGCATGGGATATCTGGGCGACCGCGTGTTCGGTTCGGGGCCGGTTCTCTTTCTCGTGTTCTTTGTGCTGGGTGTTGGGGCGGGTTTCCTCAATGTCTGGCGGGCAGCGCAGCTGATCAACGCGCGCGCCGCTGAACTCGCGAAAGAAGCAAGCGCCGATCAAGGCCTTGATTTCACCTGCGATGACGATGACGGCGATGATGATGGCAGGCCAAAGGGCCGTGCCGGACGCCCCTGACAAGCGTGAGGACTTCGGTGTTTCAACAGATCGCCAATGACCCGCTGCACCAGTTCCAGGTGAACACGATCCTGCCACTCAAGCTTGGCAGCTGGGACATTTCCTTCACCAACGCCTCGCTGTGGATGGTCATTGCCGTTCTGGGCGTCTCCCTTTTCCTGACGCTGGGCATCCAGCGCCGGGCGCTGGTGCCGCGCCGCTGGCAGCTGATGGTTGAAATGGCCTACGAGTTTGTCGCCAACACGGTGCGCTCGAATGCCGGTGAAGAGGGCATGCGCTTCTTCCCGCTGGTCTTCACGCTCTTCATGTTCGTGCTGTTCTGCAACCTGTTCGGCATGATCCCCTATTCGTTCACGGTAACGAGCCACATCATCGTGACATTCGCGATGGCGATGTTCGTGTTCCTGACCGTGATCCTGGTTGGCCTGATGCGCCATGGCCTGCGCTTCTTCAAGCTGTTCGTGCCGTCGGGCGTGCCGTCGTGGATCCTGCCGCTGATCGTGCCGATCGAGCTCATCTCGTTCCTGTCGCGGCCGGTCAGCCTTTCGGTGCGTCTCTTCGCCAACATGCTGGCGGGCCACACGATGCTGAAGGTCTTTGCCGGCTTCGTCGTTTCGATGATGGCGGCGGGCGGTGTTTTCTCGGTGATGTCGATCGGCCCGATGCTGGGCATCGTGTTCGTCACCGGTCTCGAATTCCTGGTCGCGTTCCTGCAAGCCTATGTGTTTGCGGTGCTGACCTGCATCTATCTCAACGACGCCATCCACCTTCACGAAGATCACTGAAGACCGGGATCACTGACGATTTGGCGGCAGCCCCGCCAGACGAAACCGCAAACACCAAGGGAGCACATCATGGAAGCGGAAGCAGCAAAGTTCATCGGCGCGGGTCTTGCCAGCCTCGCCCTTCTGGGCGCCGGCATCGGCATCGGCAACGTGTTCGGCAATTACCTGTCGGGCGCGCTGCGCAATCCGGGTGCGGCCGCCAGCCAGTCGGGCAACCTCCTGCTCGGCTTTGCGCTGTGCGAAGCCACGGGCCTGTTCGGCCTCGTGCTTGCCTTCGTCATCCTGTTCACCTGATTTGACCCCGGCAGGCGGCGGGGCGCACATTCGCGCGCCCTTACGCCTTCCGCATGACGGATCATCTCCATGCGCGCGTTGATGAAGACGCTGGCTGCCTCGACTGCCGTTGCCGTTCTGTCGGCACTGCCCGCTTTTGCTGCGGGCGGTGAGGCAGCCCACGGCGGCGAGCACGCAAAGGGTGGCCTGCCGCAGATGAATGCGGAAACGTTTCCGAGCCAGATTTTCTGGCTGGTGGTGACGTTTGCCGTCCTCTACTTCGTCATCTCGCGCATCGCAGCGCCCCGCATCTCGACCGTGATCGAAGAGCGCCGCGACCGTGTGGCCGACGATCTTGACCGCGCCGCCGAGTTCAAGGCGCAGGCCGAGGCGGCCATCAAGGCCTATGAGAAGGCGGTGGCAGATGCCCGCGCCAAGGCGCGCGCCGTCTCAGACGAAACGCGCCGCAAGGCCAAGGCAGAGGCCGACCGCCGCCGCGCCGACATGGACGCCAAGCTCGCCGATGAACTTGCGGCTGCCGAGGCGCGCATTGCCTCGCGCAAGGCTGCCGTTCTTTCCGGCCTCAAGGCATTGGCAGCCGAAGCGGCAACAGCTGCGGTTGAGCGCCTGACGGCCATCAATGTGGCAGCAGGCGAAGCCGAAGCGGCAGTTGATGCCGCGCTGAAGCGCTGAGGAGGCCCCCATGAGCGCCCTTCTGTCCGACGCCACCTTCTTTGTTGCCATCGGCCTTGCCGTCTTTATCGGCATTCTTGTCTGGAAAAAGGTTCCGGGCATGATCGGCAAGATGCTCGACGAAAAGTCGGCAGCGATTGCCAAGGAACTGGACGACGCGCGCAAGCTGCGCGAGGACGCCGCTGCCCTCCTCTCCTCCTATCAGCGCAAGCAGCGTGATGCGGAGCGCGAGGCGGATGACATTCTGGCCGGCGCGCGCGCCGAGGCCGAGCGCATCCAGGCGGAAGCCCGCACGCAAACCGCGCAGGTGATCGAGCGCCGTACGAAGCTGGCCGAACAGAAGATCGCGCAGGCCGAGCTTTCGGCGCTGGCCGAAGTGAAGGCTGCTGCCGCTGACGCCGCAATTGCTGCGGCGCGTACGATCATCGAAAAGCGCATGGGCGAGGATGAAGCACGCGCCTATGCCAATGCCTCGCTCAACGAGCTGCGCAGCAAGCTGAATTGACGACTTCCCTCGCCCCGCGCCAGCGGGGAGAGGGTGGATCGCCCTTGCGATCCGGGTGAGGGGCAATCCTTCCTATTGCCGCTTCAACGCCCCCTCACGAAATTTGCGAAGGCAAATTTCTGCTCTCCCCCATTCAGCAGGGGGAGAGCGGAAAGGAACATCGTTCTGTGCCCGCCCTTAATCCCCCGCGACCAGAAACACGATCAGCCAGCCTGATTCCGTGCGCTCAAAGCCCAAACGGTAGCCGATGGTGCTGACCGTCCAGTCATCGCGGACATAGCCCACCACGCCAGTCGAATCAGCGACCTTGATCCAGACGAGGTCGCGGCCATCGACCCTTTCAAGGATCGTGGGATCGGGATTTTCCTCGTCATAGACCAGAGTCAGGACGTCATAGTCCAGCGGGCGGAGCGCGGGCGCGGTTGATGACGGTGCGCTCATCAGGCTCGCACCCTGCGCAATCACGACCATGTGGATGAAGGGATCAAGATCATCCGGCCAGATGGCATAGGGCCAGGGTGCTGCGGCCATGCCTGTGCCCGGCATTTCGGCAACGCCGATGGAAAGAAGACGCTCCATCTCGGTCCAGACCTGCGAATTGGCGGCGTCCGGCCCGTTCAAGCCGTAGTTGGAGAGAAAGTTTTCCGGGCCGCCATCATCGCCAAACGAGCTTGTGACGCCGGGCGAGAGCATTTCTGTCAGCCCCTTCACATCGCGCGCGGCGATGATCGCCTTGAGCTTGTCGATGGCTTCCGCAAGCGTTGGCTCCAGCGGCGCCTCGGGCGGGGCAAGCCGCGTTGTCGTCATGCCCTGTGACGGCGGCTCGATCAGATCTGCGCGCGCTTCAGGGAGCGAAAACATCAGCGCGGCCCCAAGACTCACGGCAAGACACGCAGCAGCGATTGCGGATTTCATGGTTTGCTTTCCACCGGCCTCAACCGGGATGAGCCCCGGCCCGCTAGGCTTGCGGTTGACGCCGGGCGCCGTCAAGACGCTCCCGCCCATTGCCGGACCGGCGGAACTGGCGCATTCTGACAAAATATCAGATTACCAATCCTGCTCCCGAGGGCCGCATGACGCAGAAATCGCCGGTTGAGAGCCTTATCCAGCTGAGCGCCTTTGATCCGGTGTCGCGCGAAGACCCGCACGCCCGCATGAAGCCCCTGCGCGAGCAGTGCCCGGTGTGGCGCGATGAGACCGCCAAGACCTGGGTTGTCAGCCGCTATGCTGATGTGCGCGCGATCGTCAGTGACAACACGCTGTGGCGCAATGGCATCAATGCCGAGGAAGGATCGTTTGCGCGCCTGCTGGTGAACCAGGAGAAGCTGGACCTGCCGCCGGGTGAGCGCCAGTCGATCCTGACGATGGATGATCCCGATCATGCGCGCATCCGCACGCCTCTGGCCAAGGCGCTTTATGCGCGGGTTGCCAAAGCGCGTCCGAAAATCGATGCCATCGTCAAAGAGACGCTGGACGGTGTCGCAGGAAAAAAGTCCTTTGACCTGATCGAAGATGTCGCCATTCCCATTCCGATCATCACGATTGCGCGCATTCTGGGCGTGGATGATGCGCGGCTTGGCGAATTCCGGCACTGGTCGGAAGGTGCGATCCTGGCGCTCAATCCCGTGCGCACGCCAGCCGAGACCGCGCATATGGAAGCATCCAATGCGGCGCTGGATGCCTATTTCACCGAATTGATGGCCGAGCGCCGCGCCAAGCCGCAGGATGATCTTGTCTCTGACATGGTGGCGCTGCAGGCGGCGGGCGCGCCCCTGTCGGACATCGAACTCAAGATCAATCTTCTGGCGCTTCTGATCGGCGGAAACCTGACCACCACTGACCTGATCGGCAATGGCGTGCGGCTGCTGCTGCTTCATCCGGCAGAGCGTGAAAAACTTGCCGCCAATGCCGCGCTGGCGCCGCAGGCCGTTGAGGAAATCCTGCGTTATGAGGGGCCGGTGGACATTACGGGCCGCGTGCTTTCCGGCGAACGCGAACTGGGCGGCTGTCCGATGCACAAGGGACAAAGCGTGATGGTCGTTCTGCGCAGCGCCAACCGCGACCCGGACATCTTCGAGCGGCCGGACGCATTCGACATCACGCGCAAGGCTGTGCCGCATATGTCATTCGGCGGCGGCACCCATATCTGCATCGGCGCGCCACTGGCGCGGATGGAGGGCATCGCGTTTTTCAGCGTGTTCTTCCAGCGGTTCCCGACGCTGAAGCTGGTGGATGAGGCGCCGCAATGGCGCACCCTTCCCTTCTTCCGCGGGCTGGAGCGGTTGATGGTGGAGGTGTGAGGGGCTAACACATTCTGCCTCCCCTTACCTATAAGGGGAGGCGGGACTTACGGGAGCAGAGCGACCGTAAGTCCGGTGGGGTTGCGGGACGCTGTACTGAGTTTGCAGGTGGTGCCCCCCACCCGTTTGCAAGGGCAAACGTGCCTCCCCCATGAACAGGGGGGAGGCGTAAGAATTTTGTCCCTTCTTCCTACTCCGCCGCCTCGGCCCGCTTGGGTGGTTCCCAGCGCAGCACGGGCTTGCGGGCCGCCGCCGTTTCATCAAGCCGCGCACGCGGCGCAAGGAACGGCGCGCCCTTGAAACGCTCCACCTTGCCGGCCCGCGCATCTTCGGCCAGTCCGCGCATTGAGGCGATGAAAACGTCGAGCGTTTCCTTTGACTCGGTTTCCGTCGGCTCCACCAGCATCGCGCCGTGAACGACCAGCGGGAAGTAAACCGTCATCGGATGGAAGCCCTCGTCGATCAGCGCCTTGGCGATGTCGAGTGTGGTGACGCCCTCAAACGCCGTATCGTCAAACAGCGCCTCATGCATGCACGGGCCCGATGCTGCGAACGGCGCGTTATAGACATCCTTAAGGCTGGCAAGGATGTAATTGGCATTCAGGACGGCATCTTCCGCCACCTGGCGCAGACCATCGGCGCCGTGGCTGAACATGTAAGTGAGTGCGCGCGTGAACATGCCCATCTGGCCATGGAAGGCGACCATGCGGCCAAAGGGTTTGGCTGCGGGATCTTCGCTGGCATGTTCCACCAGACGGTGGCCACCCGCCTCACTCACGACATAAGGCAGCGGGACGAAGGGCGCGAGCGCATCGGAGAACACGACCGGCCCGGCACCCGGCCCGCCGCCGCCATGCGGCGTCGAGAAGGTTTTGTGCAGGTTGATGTGCATGGCGTCGATGCCGAGATCACCGGGCCGCACGCGGCCGACAATCGCGTTGTAGTTCGCGCCATCGCAATAGAAGTAACCGCCCACACCATGAATGGCGTCGGCAATCTCGCGCACCTCGTTCTCGAACAGGCCGCAGGTGTTGGGATTCGTCACCATCACGGCGGCCACGTCGGGGCCGAGCTTGGCCTTCATCGCGGCCAGATCCACGCGGCCGCGCGGCGTGGCCGGAATGGAATCAACCGTAAAGCCGATCAAAGCTGCGGTCGCCGGATTGGTGCCATGGGCGCTTTCGGGAACAAGGATGCGCGTGCGCTTTTCACCGCGCGCCTCAATCGCTGCCTTGATCGCCATGAGGCCGCACAATTCGCCATGCGCACCCGCCTTGGGCGACATGGCAACTGCCGGCATGCCGGTGAGGACTTTGAGCCAGCGCGCCAGTTCGTCCATCACCTCGAACGCACCCGGCACAGTTTCCTGTGGCTGGAGCGGATGGATGTCGGCAAAGCCGGGAAGGCGCGCCATCTTTTCGTTGAGGCGCGGATTGTGCTTCATCGTGCACGAGCCGAGCGGAAACATGCCCGTATCAATCGAGAAGTTTTTCTGGCTGAGGCGCACATAATGGCGCACGACTTCCGGCTCTGACAGGTCTGGCAGGCCGATGAAGCCGCGGCGCGCGGTATTGCCAAGGCGGCTTTGCGTGCCCTTGGGTTCGGGCAGGTCAACGCCGATCTTGCCGGGGCGGCCCAGCTCGAAAATCAGCGGCTCTTCCTGAACCAGCGCGCGATGGCCCGAATGGGTCTGGAATGCATCGGGACGGGCAGCGTTGCCCGGCGTGGTGGCGCGGCCTTCACGGTTCATCATGACAGCACCTCCGTCAGCGCCGCTTCATATTTCACGCGGTCTGTTTCCGTATTTACTTCGGTTGCTGCAACCACGAGCAGGTTCTCTACCGCCTTCTCGCCGGGCCACAGGCGCGCGCCGGGCACGCCGCCCAGAACGCCCTTGCCTGCCAATGCGTGCACCACTTCGTGCGCGGGGCGCGGCAGGCGCAGCGTGAACTCGTTGAAGAAATGTGGCGTCACCAGCTCCACGCCCGGCACCTTTTCCAGACGGCTGGCGAGCGCGCAGGCCGCCTCATGGTTGAGCGCAGCAAGGCGTGTGAAGCCACGTTCGCCCAACAGCGACATGTGAATGGTGAAGGCAAGCGACATCAGACCCGAGTTGGTGCAGATGTTCGACGTCGCCTTTTCACGGCGGATATGCTGCTCGCGCGTGGAGAGGGTCAGCACATAGCCGCGACGGCCATCGGCATCCACGGTCTCGCCGCACAGGCGGCCCGGCATCTGGCGCAGATATTGCTGCTTGGCGGCAAAGAGGCCGACATAAGGCCCGCCGAAATTGAGGCCGACGCCGATCGACTGGCCCTCGCCCACCACAATGTCTGCGCCCATGTGACCGGGCGGCGTCACCGCGCCCAGCGACACGACTTCGGTGAAAGCGGCAATCATCAATGCGCCCTTGCCATGCACAATGTCGGCAATGGGGGAAAGATCGCGCACGCTGCCAAAGACGTCGGGGTTCTGGACCACAACGCAGGCCGTCTTGTCATCAACGAGCGTTGCGAAGTCTTCGCGCGACAGGGGACGTGCGGGCAGCGTGACAATCTCCATGCCTGCTGCGGCGCAGACGGTTTCGACTACGGCTGCATAATGCGGATGCAGGGTGCCGGAGAGAACCGCGCGGTTGCGGCGCGTGATGCGGCTTGCCATCAGCACGGCTTCCGCCGTGCCGGTGGAGCCGTCATAGAGCGAGGCATTGGCCACTTCCATGCCGGTGAGGAGCGCCACCTGCGTCTGGAATTCAAAGAGATATTGCAGCGTGCCCTGCGCAATTTCCGGCTGATAGGGCGTATAGGAGGTCAGGAACTCCGAACGCTGGATGATGTGGTCAACGCTCGACGGCACATGATGCTTGTAAGCGCCTGCACCCACAAAGAACGGCACGGAAGACGCCGTCATGTTGCGCGCGGCCATCGCGCCCATGATGCGCTCGACCTCCAGCTCGCCCTTGTGGCGCGGCAGATCAACCAGCGATTTCAGGCGGGCGGCCTCGGGCACATCGGCAAAGAGATCATCCATCGACTTCGCACCGATGCGGGCAAGCATCTCGCGACGGTCGGCATCAGTCAGCGGCAAGTAACGCATGGCTTAGAGCCCCTTCACAAAGGCGTCGTAGGCATCCCTGGTCATCAGCTTCTGGGCGTCGCCCGGATTGACGAGGCGGATTTTCATGAACCAGCCCTCGCCCTCGGGATCGGCGTTCACCTTGGCCGGGTCGGCGGAGAGCGCATCGTTCGTTGCCACCACTTCACCTGACAGCGGCGCATAGACTTCGCTGGCTGCCTTCACGCTCTCGACAACGGCGGCTTCCTTTTCGGCCTCCACCTTTTTGCCGATGGCGGGCAGTTCGACATAGACGACATCGCCCAATTGCTCGGCGGCATAGCGCGTGATGCCAACGGTTGCGACGCCGTTTTCAATCCGCACCCATTCATGCTGTTCGGTAAAGCGGGTCTCGCTCATTTTGATCTCCTCAACCTCTGAAATAGCGGTGCGGTACGAAGGGCATGGGAACGACGGTGGCCGGGCGCAGCTCGCCGCGCACCATCAGGCCCAGTTTGGCGCCGTCATTGCCGAAAGCGGTTTCGACATAGCCCATCGCCATGGGGCCATTGAGCGTGGGGCCAAAGCCGCCGGATGTGATGACACCGATCTTGCGGCCATCGGCATGGATTTCGGTGCCCTCTCGCGCGGGGGCGCGGCCTTCAGGCGCAATGCCTACGCGCTTGCGTGAAGCGCCATCGAACAATTCACCCATGATGCGG
>DEIC01000056.1 GCA_002352285.1 Alphaproteobacteria bacterium UBA2784
GCGATCATCCAGCGCCTGCTGACAGAGGAAATGCTGGGCCGCCCGGGCAATGTAAAACACGAGGGCGGCAAGAACATCTTCACGATAGGCTAGTCGCATGCCGCGCATTCATCTCGTTCGCCACGGCAAGGCCGCCGCCACCTTTACCGAGGCCAGTGACCCCGGCCTTGATGCGCTGGGAAAGCAGCAGGCAGAGGCAACGGCGCAGCGTCTGGCGCTGCTTGCGCCGGTTCAATTGCTTTCAAGCCCGCTTAAGCGCGCGCGCGAAACCGCCTTGCCATTGGAAACACGCTGGCAACGCAGCGCACGGATAGAGGACGCCATCGCCGAGATTCCGTCGCCCGGTATTGCGATGGACGCGCGTGGCGCGTGGTTGCGCGCGATTATGACCGGCACATGGTCGGATGCGCCTGCGCCGCAGCGTCAATGGGCGCGCGATGTCGTTGCAACGCTGCTGGCGCTGCCGCATGACGTGATCGCGTTTTCGCACTTTGTGGCGATCAACGTCGCCGTCGCCCACGCGCTGGGCCGCGACGAGGTGACGGTTTTCCGCCCCGACAACGCCTCGATCACGATCCTTGAGTCTGACGGCAAGAACTTGCGTGTGATCGAATTGGGCAGCGAGGCGGCAACCAGCGTGGGGTAGGGGGCGTGTCGCCAGTCTTTTTCTGCCTCCCCTTAGCTATAAGGGGAGGCGGGATTTGCTGGAGCGTAGCGACAGCAAGTCCGGTGGGGTTGCGAGACGCTGTATTGAGTTCGTCGATGGTGCCCCCCACCCGATCCGCAAGTGCGGATCGTGCCTTCCCCAAATCGGGGGAGGCGGAAGATCAAGATGCATCTTTCAAGTACATCCAGTAGGGCGTTCAATTGTCGTTGTAAGGGAAGCGTGCCCAGCCCATGACCGACCACCACTTCGCCACCGCCACTGAACTCACCCGCGCCTATGCGTCGGGCGAGATCACGCCCGTTGACATCGCCGGCATGATGCTTGCGCGCATCGAAGCGCTGGATGCCAGCGTCAACGCCTATTGCCATCTTGATCCCGAGACGACCATGGCCATGGCGGAGGCATCCGCCGAACGCTGGACAAATGGCACGCCGCTCTCACCGCTCGATGGCGTGCCGGTTGCCATCAAGGATCTTCTGGTGACCAGGGGCTGGCCAACCTTGCGCGGCTCGCTGACTGTCGATCGCACGCAAGCATGGAATGATGACGCACCCTCGGTCGCACGCCTGCGCGCGGCGGGTTGCGTTTTCACCGGCAAGGTGACGACGCCGGAATTCGGCTGGAAGGCCACGAATGACAGCCCGCTGACCGGCATCACCCGCAATCCGTGGAACCTCGCAAAGACGCCGGGTGGATCATCCGGCGGTTCGGCGGCAGCGATTGCTGCGGGCCTCACCACACTGGCCATCGGCACCGATGCGGGCGGCTCCATCCGCATTCCCGCGTCGTTCTGTAACGTGTTCGGCTTCAAGCCCAGCTTCGGGCGTATTGCTGCCTGGCCGCTGTCGCCCTTCGGCACGCTGGCTCATGTCGGGCCGATGGCGCGTAACGTCGAAGATGCGGCGCTCTTCCTCGATGTCATGGCCGGACCTGATACGCGCGATTGGTATAGCCTGCCGCGCGAAAGCCTGACCTATGCGGATGGGCTTCACACCGGCATCAAGGGCGCGCGCATCGCCTATAGCGCAACGCTTGGCTATGCCCGGGTCGATTCCGAGGTGGCAGAACTCTGCGCCGCCGCCGCCCGCGCGTTCGAGGCGCTTGGCGCGCATGTGGAGGCGATTGATCCGCTTACGGATGATCCGCTGCCCGCCTTCAAGCCGCTTTATTATGGCGCCGCCCATCTTCTGCTTGGCAGATTGCCGCCGGAAAAGAAGGCGCAGCTGGAGCCAGCCCTTGCCGCCCTGGCAGAGGAGGGAAGCCGCCTCACCCTTGATGACTATCTTGCCGCCCAGCAGGCGCGCGCCGCGCTGGGCATCCGCATGCGCCAGTTCATGGAGCGGTATGATTATCTCCTCACCCCGCAGCTGGCGGTGCCCGCCTTTGATGTCGGCCTGATCGCGCCGAAAAGCCACGCCGACATGCCGTACTGGACGGGCTGGACGGCCTTCACCTATCCCTTCAATCTCACGCAGCAACCGGCCGCCACCATCAATTGCGGCTTCACGCAGGCCGGATTGCCCGTCGGTATTCAGATCGTGGGCCGCAATTTTGAAGATCATGCCGTCTTGCGCGCCGCCTTCGCCTATGAGACGGCTCACCCGAACTGGCAGCGTCATCCCAAGGATTTCTGAGCGTGACCGCATCCGACCACGCCATCGTCACCACCGCGCAGATGTCGGCGATTGACGCGCATGCTGCCGAGCGCGGCGTGGCGACGCTGACGCTGATGGAAAATGCCGGTCACGCGGTCGCCGATGAAATCCTGAAGCGCTTCTCCCGCCGTCCTGTGGCCGTGCTGTGCGGCCCCGGCAATAATGGCGGCGATGGCTATGTGGTGGCGCGCATTCTGCGGGGCGAGGGCTGGCCTGTTGAGCTTCACCAATATGGCGACCGCGCCGCACTGAAGGGCGATGCCGCCTCGGTGGCCAAACGCTGGTCAGCAGGCGTATCGGGCATGGACAATGTCTTCGCCAAAAAGCCGGAGCTGATTGTCGATGCCCTGTTCGGCGCAGGTCTGGCGCGCAAACTTGATGACCAGATCGCCAGCATCATCGCGCGCGTGAATGAGGCCGCCATTCCTGTCGTCGCCATTGATGTGCCCTCGGGCGTGCATGGCGACACCGGCAAGCCGATAGATGGCATCTCGTTCCGCGCCGCGCTGACGGTGACGTTCTTCCGCAAGAAACTGGCGCATGTGATCTATCCGGGCCGCGCTCTGTGCGGAGAGATTGTGGTGGCGCAGATCGGCATACCGCCTGATGCGATGGAGCGCCTGTGGCCCGGTCGCGAACCGGCCTTGAGCGAAAACACGCCGCCGCGCCTCGCAGCGCCTGCACCTGACGCTCACAAATATCAGCGTGGCTATGCGATGGTGGTAAGCGGCGCGCCCGCAGCCACAGGTGCGGCGCGCCTTGCCGCCGCCGCCGCGTTGCGCAGCGGGGCAGGGCTGGTATCGGTTGCAAGTCCGCGTGAGTCCGTTGCCATCAATGCTGCGCATCTGACAGCCGTGATGGTGAAGCCGTTTGATGGCGTCAGCGGCTTTATGCGTTTGATCGAAGACAAGCGCATCAACGCCATCGTGATCGGGCCGGGATTGGGTGCAACGCCGTTGACGCGCGAGATGGTCGCGGCAACGCTTGCCAGCAAGGCGGCCGCCGTGCTTGACGCCGATGCGCTCACGTCATTCGCGGGTGATGCCGCTGGCCTCAAATCCATGCTGCGCCCCGATTGCGTGTTGACGCCCCATGTGGGTGAGTTCGAGCGTCTGTTTCCCGGCCTTCTGGAATCCGCGCCGGATCGCGCTTCGGCAGCGCTGGAGGCCGCGCGGCGCATGGGCTGTGTGATCGTGCTCAAGGGGGCCGACAGCGTCATCGCCCGCCCCGATGGCCACGCGCGCATCAACACCAACGCGCCGCCCTGGCTGGCAACGGCGGGGGCCGGAGACGTGCTGGCGGGCATCATTGGCGGGCTGGCAGCACAGGGCATGAAGGTGGCAGACGCCGCCGCCGCTGGCGTCTTCATTCACGGCGAAGCGGCGAAAGCCTCGGGCTGGGGCATGACCGCCGACGACCTCCCGGCCCTCATCCCCCCGGTTCTGCGGAAGGTGATGGGCTGACCCCGCAGAAAATCGCCATTTTTGAGGGCGAAGCGGCCTTTTGTTTTCGGGGGCCGCTTGCTATAGACCCCGGCTTCGCGGGGGTGGGGTGGCCTTCAGCCTCGCGGGCGTGGTGGAATGGCAGACACGCCAGGTTTAGGTCCTGGTGACGCAAGTCGTGGGGGTTCAAGTCCCTCCGCCCGCACCAGAATTCTCAACAGACAGGCCGCCGCAAAGGCGCGCCGAAGACGAACGGGTTTGACGATGCAGGTGATTGAAACGGCAACCGACGGCCTCCGCCGCGAGTTCTCGATTGTGGTGGGCAAGGCTGATCTCGACACCAAGCTGTCGAGCCGTCTTGAGGAGTTGAAGGGTCAGGTGCGCCTGAAGGGCTTCCGCCCCGGCAAAGTGCCGATGAACCACATGCGCCGCGCCTTCGGCAAATCGGTGATGGCCGAGATCATCCAGGAAGCAGTTTCCGAGATGAGCGCCAAGGCGATCGAAGACCGCTCGCTGCGCCCCGCCCAGCAGCCCAAGATCGACCTGACGAGCGAGCTTGAGAACGTCGCCGACGGCAAGGAAGACCTGACCTTCAACATGACGGTCGAGCTGATGCCGGAATTCCAGCCCGTGGATGTGGCGACCCTGTCGCTGGAGCGCCTGACTGCCGACATCGATGAAGCGGATGTGACCGCCGCCCTCAACCGCTTTGCCGAGCAGAGCCGCACCTATAATGCGCGCGCCGAAGGCGAAGCTGCCCGCGATGGCGATGCGCTGACCATTGATTTTGAAGGCCGCATCGACGGCACGCCGTTTGACGGCGGCAAGGGCGATGGCGTTCGCCTCGTCATCGGCTCGAAGCGTTTCATCCCGGGCTTTGAAGACGGTCTTGTCGGCGCCAAGGCTGGCGAGACGCGCGAAGTTAAGGTGAAGTTCCCTGACGACTATTCGACCAAGACGCTGGCAGGCAAGGATGCCGTATTCACCGTCACGGTGAAGGATGTCGCCGCCCCCGAAGACGCGCCGATTGATGATACCTTCGCAACCAAGCTGGGCTTTGAAAGCCTTGCCAAGCTGAAGGATGCGATTTCAAACGACATCCGCATGAACTATGCCCGCGCCAGCCGCGGCCACATGAAGCGCGCGCTTCTGGATGCGCTGGATGCCGGCCACAAGTTCGAGCTGCCCAAGGCGATGGTCGATGCCGAATTCGACCAGATCTGGCGCGCTGTCGAAGCCGAGCTGAAGCGCGAAGGCAAGACCGCAACCGATGAGGCCGAAAGCGAAGAGAAGATGAAGGACGAGTATCGCGCGATTGCCCAGCGCCGCGTGCGCCTTGGCCTCGTGCTCTCGGAAATCGGACGCCTCAACAAGATCGAGATCACGCAGGACGAGCTGTCGCGCGCCGTGGTCGGCCGCGCCCGCCAGTTCCCGGGTCAGGAAAAGCAGGTGATCGAGTTCTATCAGAAGAACCCGAATGCGCTCGCCGAAATCCGCGCTCCGCTTTACGAGGAAAAGGTCGTCGATTTCGCGCTGGAGCTTGCCAAGGTCACCGAGAAGAAGGTGTCGAAAGAAGACCTGTTCCTTGATCCCGATGAGCTGATCGAGCAGAACAAGGGCAAGTAATCGGCGCCAGGCAGTCGCCAAGGATCAGAACGCCCCGGCGGCAACCCCGCCCGGGGCGTTTTTCATGGAGCCACCCATTCACCAAGCCTTGACCCAATCCCTATATTGGGGAGTGTGTAGAAAGATTCGCCTTTGAGATGGGTGTGCCATGAAAGACCCCTTTGATCCCGTGATCGCCAGCGCGCTGATTCCGACCGTTACGGAAACGACCAGCCGTGGCGAAACACGCTGGGATCTCTTTTCGCGCCTCTTGAAGGACCGCATCATCTTTGTCGCGGGCGCCATCGACGACAACGTAGCAACGGTCGTCACAGCCCAGCTGCTCTTTCTGGAGTCCGAGAACCCCAAGAAAGAGATTTCAATGTACATCAACTCGCCCGGCGGCGTGGTCACGGCGGGCCTCGCGATCTATGACACGATGCAATATATCCGCCCGCCCGTGGCCACCCTGTGCTTCGGCCAGGCGGCGTCGGCGGCTTCGCTTCTTCTGTGTGCGGGTGAAAAGGGCATGCGGTTCGCGCTGACCAATTCGCGCGTGCTGCTGCATCAGCCCTCGGGCGGCTATTCCGGTCAGGCGGCCGATATGGCGCGCTATGCTGAAGAAATCGTGAAGATCAAACGCCGCCTGAATGCGATTTACGCGCGTCACACCGGTCAGGAGGAGGCCGCGATCGAAAAGGCGCTCGACCGCGACAAGTTCCTGACCGCCGACGAAGCCAAGGCTTTTGGTCTGGTGGATGACGTTTTTGCCAAGCGCCCCGGCGCGTAACGATTATTTGTTTCGCGCAGCCTCGGCGGCCTGCCTTACCGGAAATGTGCCATTCGTTGTGAAATGGCAGACAGCGGAAAGGGGCATTAGGCCCGTTAATCCGTTGTTTCCCCGCAATGGCCTAGATTGCGTTGTCACATAAGGGGTTGAGGCCAGATGGCCCGGCAAGGATTTTGCCGCTTTCTGCCCTATATATGACAGGAAGGTCTGATTCGCTGTTGTCGGTTTGGCGGGCAGGCCCCTAGTATTGTCAACGGGTTCGGATGACCGAACCGGCTGTGGAGCAGGCATGAGCAAGGTCAGCAGCGGCGGCGACAGCAAGAACACGCTTTATTGCTCGTTCTGCGGCAAGAGCCAGCACGAGGTGCGCAAGCTCATTGCGGGTCCGACCGTCTTCATCTGCGATGAGTGCGTCGAACTCTGCATGGACATCATCCGCGAGGAAAACAAAACCTCGCTGGTGAAGTCGCGCGACGGCGTTCCGACGCCCCAGGAAATCTGCAAGGTGCTGGATGACTATGTGATCGGGCAGTTCCACGCCAAGCGCGTGCTGTCGGTCGCCGTCCACAATCACTACAAGCGCCTCAACCACGCCTCGAAATCGAGCGAGATTGAACTCGCGAAGTCGAACATCCTGCTGATCGGCCCCACGGGCTGCGGCAAGACGCTGCTGGCCCAGACGCTGGCGCGCATCATCGACGTGCCGTTCACGATGGCCGACGCCACCACGCTGACCGAAGCCGGTTACGTGGGCGAGGATGTCGAGAACATCATCCTCAAGCTTCTCCAGGCGTCCGACTACAATGTCGAGCGCTGCCAGCGCGGCATCGTCTACATCGACGAAATCGACAAGATCAGCCGCAAGTCCGACAACCCGTCGATTACGCGCGACGTCTCGGGCGAGGGCGTGCAGCAGGCGCTTCTCAAGATCATGGAGGGCACGATTGCCAGCGTGCCTCCGCAAGGCGGCCGCAAGCATCCCCAGCAGGAATTCCTGCAGGTGGATACCTCGAACATCCTCTTCATCTGCGGTGGCGCCTTTGCCGGCCTTGAGCGCATCATTGCGGGCCGCCGCAAGGGCACGTCGATCGGCTTTGGCGCGAATGTGCAGTCGGTCGATGAACGCAATACGGGCGAGATCCTGCGCGACATCGAGCCGGAAGACCTGCTCAAGTTCGGCCTCATTCCGGAGTTCATTGGCCGTCTGCCAGTGATCGCAACCCTTGGCGACCTCAACGAAGAGGCGCTGATGGAAATCCTGACCAAGCCCAAGAACGCGCTGGTCCGTCAGTTCCAGCGCCTGTTCGAAATGGAGGAGGTCAATCTCACCTTCTCTGACGACGCGCTGCGGCTTGTTGCCTCAAAGGCGATTGCCCGCCGCACGGGCGCGCGCGGCCTGCGTTCGATCATGGAGGGCATCCTGCTCGACACCATGTTCGACCTGCCGGGTCTGCGCGGCGTAGAGCAGGTGGTCATCAACTCGGAAGTGGTCGAGGGGCGGGCCCGCCCGCTCTACATCTATTCCGACAAGAACCGTGAAAAGGAATCGTCGGCGTCGTAACGTCGGCGATTCATCACCGGTTCAGCTGGAAACTGCGCAAATTCAACAGCTTGGGCTTTGTGTTGCACACGTGACGCGCAACCCTTGAAGGTTGTCCCCGTGCGGCCCACCTTAAGCCTTCCCAGAGTGATTTGGCATAGACTGTGAGTCGCGGTTTGTGCCGCCAACCGGCCCGGCAGTTCCCCCAATCCGGACCGGCAAAGGAAAGCGGAAATGACAGATCAGCCTGAAAAGACCACCAAGAAGCCTGAAGGCCGCGCCGTTCTGCCGGTTCTGCCGTTGCGTGACATTGTCGTGTTCCCGCACATGATCGTGCCCCTGTTCGTGGGCCGCGAAAAATCGGTGCGCGCGCTCGAAGACGTGATGGCCGACAACAAGCAGATCCTGCTTGTGACCCAGAAGAACGCGCAGGACGATGATCCCGGCGAAGACGGCATCTATCGTATCGGCACGCTGGCAACGGTGCTTCAGCTGGTCAAACTCCCCGATCAGACCGTCAAGGTGCTGGTCGAGGGCAAGGCGCGCGCGTCGATTACCGGTTTCCGCCCCAATCCGAATTTCTTCCAGGCCGAAGTTGAAACGCTGGCCGACGCCGCTGTTGGCGCACAGGAAGTTGAAGCCCTCTCGCGCACGGTCTTCCAGCAGTTCGAGCAATACGTGAAGCTGAACAAGAAGGTTCAGCCCGATGTTGTTCAGGCCATCGGCCAGTCGGAAAACGGCGGCGAGATGTCGGACAAGATCGCAGCCCAGCTTTCGGTGAAGATCACCGAGAANNATCAGAAGCCGCGTCAAGCGCCAGATGGAGAAGACGCAGCGCGAGTACTACCTCAACGAGCAGCTCAAGGCGATCCAGAAGGAGCTGGGCGAAAACGAGGAAGGCCGCGACGAGATCGCCGAGCTTGAGGACCGCATCCGCAAGACAAAGCTCTCGAAGGAGGCCAACGACAAGGCGATGGCGGAGGCCAAGAAGCTCCGCCAGATGAGCCCGATGTCAGCCGAAGCGACCGTCATCCGCAACTATCTCGACTGGTTGCTGTCGCTGCCGTGGGGCAAGAAAACCCGCGTCAAGCGCGACATCGCCAATGCCGAAGCCGTGCTCAACGCCGATCACTACGGCCTTGAGAAGGTGAAGGAGCGCATTCTGGAATATCTGGCGGTGCAGCAGCGTTCGACCAAGCTGCGCGGCCCCATCCTNNGGCCGCGAATTCGTGCGCATGTCGCTGGGCGGCGTGCGTGACGAAGCCGAAATCCGCGGCCACCGCCGCACCTATATCGGCTCGATGCCGGGCAAGATCATCCAGTCGATGAAGAAGGCAAAAAGCGCCAATCCGCTTTTCCTGCTCGANNGACGTTCTTTTCATCACCACGTCCAACTCGCTGCGCATGCCGCAGCCGCTGATGGACCGCATGGAGATCATCCGCATCCCCGGCTACACCGAGGATGAAAAGGTCGAGATCGCCAAACGCCACCTCATCAACAAGCAGCTGGAGGCGCACGCGCTGAAGGATGCCGAGTGGTCGATTGCCGAACCCGCGCTGCGCGACCTGATCCGCTATTATACGCGTGAGGCGGGCGTGCGTAATCTTGAGCGCGAGATTGCCAATCTCGTGCGCAAGGCAGTGCGCGAGATCGTGTCGGGCAAGTCGAAGAAGGTTCAGGTCACAACCAGGAACCTCGACAAATATGCCGGCGTCCGCAAATTCCGCTTCGGCGAGATGGAGGGCGAGGATCAGGTGGGTGTCGTGACCGGCCTTGCCTGGACCGAAGTCGGTGGCGATACGCTGCAGATCGAAGCCGTCATGCTGCCCGGCAAGGGCCGCATGCAGGCGACCGGCAAGCTGGGCGACGTGATGAAGGAATCGATCGACGCCGCACGTTCCTTCGTGCGCTCGAAATCGACCAGCTTTGGCGTCATCCCGCCAATGTTCGACAAGCGCGACATCCACGTCCACGTGCCGGAGGGGGCAACCCCCAAGGATGGCCCCTCGGCGGGNNCCGCAGGAAAACGAGAAGGATCTGGCCGAGATCCCCGACAACGTGAAGCAGGGCCTTGAGATCGTGCCCGTCTCCACGGTGGAGGAGGTTTTGGCCCACGCGCTCGTTCGCGTGCCCACGCCCGTGACATGGGAGGAGCCGGTTGAACCGCCCAAGACCTGGGCGGGCAAGGATGGCCCCGACGAGGCAATTGCCACCCATTAACCCGTCAAGGGTTGTGGAATTGAGGCTGAAAAGCCGGATTTCTGCGAAAAAAGGGGCTGCCAAACATGGTTTTGGCGGCCCTTTTCTTTTGACCCGGTCCTTTGGCGGGGGCTACATTCCCCGCCCAACGCAGCTGCTTCGCAAGATTTCCGGGCGCTGCCGCCAATTTCCATCCAACCGATTGGGGAAGCACATGAACAAGAACGATCTCATTGCCCAGGTGGCCGAAAAGACGGCCCTTTCCAAGGGTGACGCGACCAATGCGGTGGATGCCGTGTTTGACGTGATCACCGGCGCCCTGAAAGACGGCGACGAAGTGCGCCTCGTGGGCTTCGGCACCTTTGTGGTCTCGACCCGCAAGGCCGGCGTTGGCCGCAACCCCCGCACGGGCGAAGAAATCCAGATCCCGGCCTCCAAGCAGCCCAAGTTCAAGGCGGGCAAGCAGTTGAAAGAAGCCGTGAACTGACGCGAAGCGCCCTTCACAGGGCCTTTGGGAATGATAGGAAGGGGCCGGGCCGGTTGGTCCGGCCCTTTGTCTTGGGGGCGATTAGCTCAGTTGGTAGAGCGCATCGTTTACACCGATGATGTCGGCGGTTCGAGTCCGTCATCGCCCACCATTTGCCGCAGCCAAGGGGAAGAGCCGGCCATGAAGAAAACGCTGATCGCAATTCTCGCAGTGGCGGCTTTTGCGCTGCC
>DEIC01000068.1:0-326 GCA_002352285.1 Alphaproteobacteria bacterium UBA2784
GACCACTGGATCAGGCGGCCCGCGCGTCCCTCGGGCGCCAGCGCATTGACGAGCGCGAGCGAGCCGGAAATTTCCCGCTCCAGCGAATAGGGAATGTCGCCATAGGCGCGGGGCAGCTCGTAATTGCCGGAAAGTGCGCTGCGCTCGGCCGCCGCAATGCCGCTGGCGGCTGGATCAATGCGCACTTTGGGATATTGGCTGACAAAGGCAAGGTCGCGCGCGACGTCATAGGCGGGGCCGAAGAAATCCCACTGATAGGGGTGCGAATAGGTGTGGCTGGCCGCCTCGACCTGCGGCAATGCCAGAATGCGCCGGGCCATCGCAAT
>DEIC01000068.1:458-28267 GCA_002352285.1 Alphaproteobacteria bacterium UBA2784
TCCGACTGCACATAGGCGCCAAACGGCGTGATGACGGCGGGCGTTGTCAGGCTGGCCGGATCATTGCGGCGGACAAGGGTAATCAGGGGTCGCACATCCGCAACGCCGGGCGCCGCGCGCACCACTTCAACTGCGGGCAGCGCGTCGTCGAGCTTGCGCTCGAATTCCAGCATGTCGCGCTCGATCTGCGTGATGGAAAGATCGTAGGAGTAAGAGAGCCAGCCACCCAGATTGACCAGCCCGAGTGCGCCAAAGGTGCGCGCCAGAACAGCGGGATCGCCCGGCGTCTCGTCCTCGCGTGAGTCACCCGGCACCGCGCCGAAAATGACAATGGGAAGCTTGCGCGCCCGTGCGGTCTCCAGCCATGCAGCAAAGGCTTCCGCGCCTTCTTCTGACAGCCGGTCATCCGTGACCCAGATGAGGATGCCCCGCACATCACTGCGCGCGGAGAGGTCAGGCAATCCTGCAAAAATGTCATAAGGCTCAACCAACAGCCCCAGATGATTGAGCGGCATTTCGGCAAGCGCATGGACATTGGAAAGACGATAGGCGTCGTCTTCGTGACTGTTCCAGATGCCGATGATGGTGCGTGGCTCCGCCGTGCCTGCGGCGCGCGCCACGGGCGCTGCACACAAAGCGGCGAAAGCAACAATGAGGGCGATAAGGCGGGGCATGGCGGGCAAGCGTTGCAGGTTGCGACGCCGCCATTGTGGCCATCCGGTCTTGAAGAGATGTTAACCCTTGCAGTCCGTTAACGCGCGCTTAAGGGATCAGCGCTGCAAAATCCGCCGCACGGTCGAAACAAACTCGGCAACAGCCACCGGTTTGGGCAAAACCGCCTGAAAGCCCGCATGGGCAAGTTTCTGCCGTTCTTCCGGCGTTGCCGCATTTGTCACGGCGATGGCGGGAATGTGCTTCAGGCGCGTGTGCGCGCGCATCGCGGCCAGCACCTGATAGCCCGACACACCGGGAAGGTAGATGTCGAGCACAGCCAGTTGCGGGGTCTCTGTGGCGAGAAGGCGCAACGCCTCTTCACCCGACCGCGCAACCAGAAGGCCCAGCCCCAGCGGCGACAGGCAGCTGCGATAGACTTCAAGGACAAGCGCATTGTCCTCGACGATCAGGACCGTTGCGCTCATGCCACCTGGATCCAGGCGTCAACCACCGGAAAGCTGGCGGCGATGGCGGCAAGCAGGGCAGGCACGCGCGACTGCGCGGCGGCGGCATCACCGCGTGCGGCAGATTCTTCAGCGGCGCGCGCTTCCGAGGCCAGCCGCATAAAGCCCATCGTGCCGGCATTCGTGACCAGATCATGCGCCGCACGGCGCAGCGCCTGCGCATCACCCGATGCTGAGGCCGCCTCAAGCGCCTTCATGATTTCCGGCATGCGCGACTGATAGAGCGCACACAGCCGGCGCGCCGTATCGTGGCCCAGGAGATTGGCGAGCGCATGGAGCGCCTGGGCAACATCGCCCGCCCGGTCGCGTGCACTCTCCTCACTCATGGCGCGGCTTTCGGCGGTTTGGCATAGGGCAGGCGGAAGCCAACCGTCGTGCCTCGGCCCACAACACTGCGGATCAGAAGGCGTGAGCCATGCAGCTCGATCAGCGCGCGCGAAACGGCAAGTCCAAGCCCGATGCCGCTGGTGCTCTTTGAATGCTGGCTTTCGACCTGCGCAAAGGGCTGACCCAAACGCGCAATGTCTTCGGCTGAAATGCCAACGCCGGTGTCCGAGACGCTCACCAGAACGCCATCCGCCTCGGGCGTGACACGCAAGGTCGCGCGTCCGCCCGGCTCCGTGAACTTGATGGCATTTGAAAGCAGGCTCAACAGCACGCGCTTGATCGCCTTCCGGTCCGCTTTGGCAGGCGGCAGGCGCGCAACATCGCGGGTCAGCGTCACATGACGCTCAAAGGCGCGCGCTTCCACCAGCTTCAGCGTTTCCTCCGCCAGCGCGGCTACATCGACCGGTTCAGGGTTCAGCTCGATCTTGTGGCTCTCGATGCGCGACATTTCCAGAATGTCGTTGATCACGTCCAGCAGGCCACGCGCGCTGCCCATGATGTCGAGCACATACTCATCATATTTGTGATTGCCGATGGGACCATAAAGGCCCGAATGCATGATCTCGGAAAAGCCGATGATCGCATTGAGCGGCGTGCGCAGCTCATGGCTCATGTTCGCAAGGAATTCTGACTTGGCGCGCGCAGCCTCTTCGGCGCGCTTGCGCTCGGCGTCCACGCGCTGCGTCAGCTGGGTCAGCTCGCCTGCCTGCGCCTGCAGGAGACTGCGCGAGTTCTCAAGCTCTTTCAGCGCGCCCTCAAGCTCGGCGCGGGCGGCTATGATGTCCTCTTCCTGCTCTTTGAGGACGCTGACATCGGTTGCAATGGAAAGCCGCAGGCCGCCCGGCATCAGCCGCGAAACGACATGCAGCCAGCGCACGCCGGTATGCACCAGCTCGTCGCGCCCGCCATCGGCGCGGTCGATGCCCAGCGGGAAGCGCTCGATGGGTTTGCCCGCACCCTGCGCATTGCGCGTCGCCAGCATGTCGGCTTCGGCAATTCCCGGCACAATGGCTTCGGGCGCTATCGACCAGAGATCCGCGATGCGCACATTGGCAAAGACCAGCCGCCCGCGCGCATCAAACAGCGCAAAGCCCTGCGGTGCGGCGTTGAGTGCTGCCTGCATGCGCGCATCGCCATCGCTGGAAGCAGCTTCTGCCGCAGCACTTTCGGCAGAGCGCGCCACTGCGGCAACGCGCTGGCCGATTGCGCCCTTGAATGTCACCCGCATCCCCACCCAGCGGCCCTCAGGATGGGCAAAGCGCAGCGCCAGAGGCGCATCAGCGTGATTGCCGCGCAGCGCATCAGTCAGCCGCTCCAGCTCGCCATGATCGTCAGGATGCACAAGGCGATAAAGGCTTGCGACATCCAGCCCTTCGGCCGTTGGTGCAAGGCCGAGCGTCGCCGCGAGCGACGGGCCGAACTGGAAACGGTTCAGCCGGGGCATGAAATGGATCAGGCCCGCGCCTGCATCGCTGAGCGCTGCTTCATAGCGGTCGCGCATCTTGCGCGACGTGCCGCGCACATTTTCAGCAGCGCTGAACTGGCGCAGCAGCGCCGCCGCCATCATCGCTGCGAGCACAATGGGGCCAAGTACGATCAGAAGATAAAGGGGCAACGTGCCAAACCACGGGGCCAGCGCTGCCGCCACCGGTTTGGAGACAGAGATAAAGCCGTCAACGCCCGGCAGGCGCACAATTGCCGAAACGCGCGATGCGCCATCCGCCCCCAGATAGCTGATCTGGGGCGCAAGGCCGCCTTCAACATTTGAAAGATCAAGGCCGGATGCCTGCCCGGGCACCAGAGCGCTCTCGCCAATGGAAAGAAGCACGCGGCCAAAAGGATCAATCACATCGGCGCGCAGACCCGGATCGCTCGCACCAGCATTGACGCCAGTAAACGCATCGGGCTTGAGCAGCACCACGACCATCCCGGCGAACTGCCCCGTCGCATCATCCATGCGCACATAGAATGACAGGGCCGAGCCGCCATATTCGGCGTCATTGAAGGGCGCGATGAACGAGCGCGGAATGTTGCGTGCGCGGGCAAAGAAGGCGGTATCCGAAAAACTGCGCGGCGCGGAAGGCCGTCCGCGTGCCGTCGCCGTCACAAGACCATCGCGGTCAATGACGATCAGCTGCGTGACCGAAGGATCAAGCGCCGTAAGTGTTGCAACCGCTGCAATGCCCTCTTCGCCGCGCGTAGAGACGGCATGGCCGGCGACTTCCGCGATGCGCCGGATGCGCGACAGGGCATGACCCGTCCCGCTGGCATAGGCAACCGAAAGCTCTCCCGTGCGTGCCTCGGCAATGGCAAGCGCTTCGGCATGCTCCCGGCGCACCTGCAGCACAACGGCTGCCGCCAGCGCCGCGACAAGAAGGATGGCAGCGCCAATGGCCGTATGCCGTTCACCTGGAACAAGCCGCGCCGCCGCCGCCGTCAGCCGCGCCCAGAGCGACGGTGCCGCATCGCCCGGCGCTCCAACATCAGTGGCGCCAGCATCAAGCGACCGCGCGGGCTTAAAGCCTGCGTCCCTGTCACCTGATCTCGGCCAGGCCGGAGCCTGTGTTCCGAGGGCCATCCCCCACCTTCCGGTATCATGCTGTTCCGCTCCGGCATGGAACGGAAAGCAGGCACCCATGGATCCCCCGATGGGCACCGTCAATGATTCGTTAACGAATGATTATGAATGGCATTTCGCCGCTGTCACGCGGGCTTAACAGGTCCGATTCGGCCTGAGTCACTTCGCCGCGTCCGGGCGCTTGTCAAACACTGCGTGGCTCGGGCAGCGGCAAAGCATGCCCGAACAGGAATCCCTGACCCAATGCCACGCCCATGGCTGAAAGCAGATTGGCCTGCTCGCGGGTCTCTACATGCTCGGCAATCAGGGTGATCGACAGTTCCCGGGCCAGTGCGCTGATGGAGCGCAGCATTGCCTGCTCACGCGCCGAGTCTGTCATGCGCCGCACATAGGCGCCGTCAATCTTCACAAAGTCGATGTCGAGCGCCTTGAGATACTGGAACGAGGCTGCGCCCGCGCCAAAATCATCCAGCCCGACCTTGTGCCCGGCCGCCCGCAGCCGCGCGATCTGGGCATTGGCAGAGTTAAGATCAGTGATGGCGTGGCTTTCGGTGATCTCAAGCAGCAGCCGCTCGCGCAAGGGCCGGTTGGCCGCGCTGCGTGTCAACAGCGCATCAATGAGCGGTGCGTGGAGCAGCGAGCGCCCGGAGAGGTTCACAGCCAGCGACTGCGGTCCGCCCGCCATGGGCGCCTGCAAATAGGCATAGGCGTGCGCGATCACAGCGTCATCGAGGTCAAAGATGAGTCCGACGCTTTCAGCAAACGTCACCTCGTCATGTGGCGAGCGGCCGGTGCCGAAGCGCGACAGCAGCTCATGGTGGCGCACATGACCGGTTGCCAGCTCGACGACCGGCTGGGCGACAAAGCGCATCGCCTTGCACAGGATTTCGCGCTTGAGCGACGACAGCCGCGCCATCGACTCCCGCATGCGCTGGTCCATCGCTTCGTTGAGCGAATGCACTGACTGCACACCCGATGCCGCCCGCGCAAACGAACTGATCGTGTGGATCAGCGCCTGGGCGGCGTCATTGTCATCAAGGTGGCTGTCAATCGTAATGGTGCCATGCTCGGGGCTGACACCGCGCCCCTGCGGGTCGAGCAGGCGGGCGATGGCGGAAATTTCATCGGCAACCGCTGCCGGATTGACGCCCTTGCCATGCAAAAGCGTGAAGCGGTCATCGGCCACACGCGCGGCGGCATCAAAGATTGCCTGCGCGCGAAGGAGGGCGCCTGCCTCTGCCAGAAAGGCGCGCACGCCGCCCTGGCCGGCACGGGAGGTAAAATCATCAAGGTCAGGAATGCTGAAAAGCGACAGCTGTGCTCCATCGCCCGTCTGGCGGACGTCGGACAGGCCCTCGCTGATCGCCTGCGCCAGCGCGGATTGATCAGCCAGGCCGGTTTCCGCGTCACGCGTGTCGCCAGAGCGGATGAGCGGTGCGCCGCGCGAAAAGGTCAGGTGAACAATCCCGTCATTGCCCAGCATGCGGCAGCCCGACACGGCGACAGCCTGATTGCTGGCGCGCGCTGTCAGATTGAGCGGGCCAAAGCGCTGGCCCTCCTTGAGCGTGCGAAGGGCGCGGCGCAACAGGCCCTGATCGGCATCAATGAAAAAGGTGTGGAGGTTCTCGCCCTCAAGGTCTTCGGGCAGAACGCCAAGGCAGCGGTCGCCAGCACCGGCCGCAAAGAGAATACGGCCCTCGGCCGAGCACTCGATCAACAGATCCGAGGCTGCGAATGCGAAGGCCAGAAACCGGTTGCGCTGAGATGCGAGATCCAAGATGCGCCCCGAACGGATGCAGATGTTTCACCGGAAATTTCCGGCCCCACCATCCTTTCAGGCGCAGGTAAAGGCGGGGTTACACGCCCACAAAACCGTCATCCCGCCAGCGTCCGTTCCACCATTTCGCGAAGATTGACCGAGATGTCCTCTTTTGACGCAATCATCGTCAGGGCCGCGCGCGCATGGGCCTGCCGCTCCGCCGTATAGCGGCGGAAGCTCTCAAAGGTGGTCACCGGGCGCGCCGCAACCTGCGGATTGATCTTGTCTTCGATCAGAAGCTCCTGCGCCACAAACGCATAGCCGGAGCCATCGGCGGCATGGAAGTGCAGCGGATTGTTATAGGCAAAGGCACCGACCAGCGCCCGGAAGCGGTTGGGATTGTGGTGCGAGAAGTGTGGGTGCTTTGTCAGCGCCTTCACGCGGGCCAGCGTGCCGGGCAGGCATGACATCGCCTGCAGCGACATCCATTTGTCGAGCACCAGCGGCTCATCGCGCCAGCGGTCATGAAAGGCATCAAGCGCCCGTTCGCGCTCTGGCCCCGCAATGTCGTTGAGGATGGTCAGCGCCGCCATGACATCCGTCATGTTGGAAGCCGTTTCGAACTGCGCCAGTGCCTCTGCCGGTCCGTCATTGATGGCAATAAAACGCAGCGCCGCATTGGCAAGCGCGCGGCGGCCCGCCTGTTCGGCCCCCGGATCATAGGCGTCCTTCACCACAAAGCGGTCGCGCAGGGCGCGGAATTTTTCTGCATGCACGCGCGCCAGTGTTTCATTGACAAAATTGCGCGCCGTATGGATCGCAGAGGGATCGGCATCACCGGGAAGGGCAATGGCAATTTCAGCCTCCGGCGGCAGCGAAAGCGCCAGCGCTGTAAAGGCGGGATCGCGCGCCGCATCATCCAGCACATGACCGATGGCATGGATGAAATGCGGATCAACGGCAAGCGTGCGGCCTGCGCGCACATCCGCTGTCAGGCGGATCAGCATGTCGAGCGCGAATTGCTGGCCGGCATCCCAGCGATTGAAAAGATCGCTGTCCCGCCCCATCAGAAAAGCGCGATCCTCGGCGCTGAGGTTCGAGCGGATTTTGACCGGCGCAGAGAAATGCCGGCCCAGCGAGGGCACCGGCCGCGTGGCAACATTCACAAACGTAAAGCGCTGCTCTGCCTCTCGCAGCTCCAGCACCCGGGTGCCGTCGCTGGCCGCATTTTCGCCCTCAAGCTGCAGCGGCAGATCAACGCCGCCTGCGCCCACAAGCCCGACGGCGAGCGGGATATGCATCGGTTTCTTGACCGGCTGGCCCGGCGTCGGCGGCAAGGTCTGTTTGACGGTCAGCGAATAGGTCTGCGCCTTTTCTTCATAGGTGCCGTGCACATCAATCTCCGGCGTGCCGGCTTGCGACCACCACAGCTTGAACTGGGAGAGATCAACCTTGTTTGCATTCTCGAAGCTGGCGGCAAAGGCTTCAACGGTCGCCGCTTCGCCATCATGCTTGTCAAAATAGTAATCCGTGCCGCGCCGGAAGCGTTCGGCCCCCAGAAGCGTCTTGAGCATGCGGCAGACCTCGGCACCCTTGTCATAGACTGTTGCCGTATAGAAATTGTCGATCTCGACAAAGGCCTCCGGCCGCACCGGATGCGCCAGCGGTCCGGCATCTTCCGGGAACTGGCGTGCGCGCAGCGTCTTCACTTCGCTGATGCGGTGTACAGCCTCCGACCGCATGTCAGCCGAGAATTGCTGGTCGCGCAGAACCGTAAAGCCCTCTTTCAGGCAGAGCTGGAACCAGTCGCGGCAGGTGATGCGATTGCCGGTCCAGTTGTGGAAATACTCATGCGCAACGATGCTTTCGATGAACGCAAAATCGGTGTCGGTTGCGGTGTCGGGATCAGCCAGCGCATAGCGGTCGTTGAAGACATTGAGACCCTTGTTCTCCATGGCCCCCGCATTATAGGCGCTGACCGCAACGATCATGAAAATGTCGAGGTCGTATTCGCGGCCATAGGCCTCTTCATCCCACTTCATGGCGGACTTGAGCGAGTCGAGCGCATAGCGCCCGCGCTGCTCCTTGCCGGGATCAGTAAAGATGCGCAGCGTCACCTTGCGGCCTGATGCCGTTGTGAAATGGTCCTCCAGCATGCCAAAGCGGCCCGCGACCAGTGCGAAAAGATAGCTCGGCTTCTTGAACGGGTCTTCCCACACGGCAAAATGACGGCCATCCGCAAGTTTGCCGCTTTCAACCGGATTGCCGTTCGACAACAGGGTCGGATAGCGCGCCTCGTCTGCGCTGATGCGCACGCGAAAGACGCTCATATTGTCGGGGCGGTCGGGATAATAGGTGATGCGGCGAAAACCCTCCGCCTCGCACTGCGTGCACAGAATGTCACCGGACGCATAAAGCCCCGAAAGCGCGGTGTTGGCGGCCGGCGAAATCGAAACTTTTGTGGTCAGGCGAAATCGCGGTGGTGGCGCATGCAGCACCAAGGCTTTTTCCGAAAGCGCATAGTCGCTGGCGGCCAGCTTTCTGCCGTCGATGGCAAGGTCGAGGAGCTTCAACGCCTCGCCATCGAGGTGAAGCGGTCCTGCATTGTCATGCGCCGCTTCGATCTCAAGATTGGCTGTTACGATGGTCTCGGCCGGATCCAGCGCGAAGTCGAGATCAACAGAAAGGATGCGCCACGAAAGCGGCTTGTAGTCGGCGAGCCTGATGGTGACAGGCGTCTCGGTCTTCATCGCAGTATTCCCGGAATGGCGGCGCGGCAGATCGCACCTGTTGGCCGGGAGAATAGGGGGTGCGCCCGCCAAATTCTACCTCCTCCGCCTTCGCGGGGGTGAGCGGAGCGCAAGGGATTTGAGAGAGCAATGCGAACTCAAATCCGGGTGGGGGCCTTTGTAATCTTCAGATTTCCCCCACCCGCGATGCAAGCGCATCGCTGGCCTCCCCCGCGTGAAGGCACGCGGGCGGAGGCGCAAGAATGTGGTGACAATCCCCCCCTCAGCTCTCGCTGTCGATCAGCTTGAGGAGATTTTCCGCCCGCTTGGCCAGCGCAAGAGCTTCCTGAGGGAGATTGTCGGATTCGGCGGCCGCGAACTCTTTCAGCGCCTTGGCAAGACCATAAAGATGCGGCGCATTGGAGATGAGGCGCGCCTGTCCCTCCACCTGGTGGGGATGAAGGTCATATTCAGAGCCCGGCACGCGCCAGCCACCCCAATCGGTCTCGCCTGTCATCACCACCGGATAGGTGCCGGGATGCGGATGGTGGGCGCAGTCTTCAGGCTGTTGCCATTTGTTGCGGGCGCGCACGATGCGCCATTGCGTGTTTGAGCCGGAAAGCGAGCCACCCAGATGCTGTTCTGACTGCAACTCATCCGCGCCAAATTCGCGGCCAAGACCAACGTCATAGAAAACGCGAATCGGTTCATCCAGACCTTTGGCCCACTGCGGCAGCACGCGCTCCACAAGCGCCCAGGTGCCGACCGGCCGCACATAGACCCTCTGATTCTTGTGATATTGCGCCTTCGCCATGGCCATATTCCTTGCCGTTCCGGCTTGCGCATACAGCGCACGCCGGGGATCGTGGCAGTCTGCAGGGGGAATGGCTAATCTCGGGTTAAGCCGTGTGCGTACGCTGGTCACACACGTCCGCGCTTCCGGCTTCGTCTGAACCAGCGATGAATGCACCTGCCGGATTGCTGCGGCGCAATGAAGCGAAGATTCAGCGCCTTGCGTGATGGCCTCCCCTCCACAGCGCGCGGGCGATCCGTTAGGGTTGCCGGTGATGACGGCGGCTGTCCGGCTGCCGCTACATGGAGGGAAAACATGCGCAGATTTTTCATGGGCGCGGTCGTCGCAGCGCTCGCGGCTTTTGGCGCAGCGCCCCAGGCGCTGGCCAGTTACGATGATTTCGTGGGCACCTGGTCCACGACGTCGCCGGGTGATGGCGGCCTTGTCTCGCTCGACATCCGCCGTTCGGGCGGAACGATGACTGTGCAGGTTGGCGCGCAGTGCAGCCCGCGCCCGTGCGATTGGGGCCGCGTGAATGCGGTTGCCTATGCGCCGAATGCTGGCGCCAATCTGCGCCGCGACGCCAACACGCTGGTCGCGGTCTATAATCAGGGCTTCGCCACCAAGACGGTCGTGATCACGCTTGCGGGCGGCGGCCGCCTGAACGTCACGGTCTTCACCCAGTTCTCGTCGGGCGATGGCCGCACCAACTATACGCAGGCCTCCACCTTCCAGCGTGGCGGTGGCGGCAGTGCTGAAGGCGAGTGCGTGGACGTGAACCCGCGTTGGGGCAGCCTGCGCGTGCGCGAAACCGGCGGCGGCTATGCCATCATGCAGGGCGGTTCGGCGCTGGCCGTATTCGAGTCGCAGGAAGAAGCCGCTTACGCGCGCCTCCTCATCGTCTCCTACACGTTGAACCAGAAGTGCGTGATCGGCACCGATGATCTGAGCTTCGAGTACTGGACCAACAGCGGCAACATCCCGAACGGCGCGATGCTGGGCGAGGACTGCATTGCCTTCAATCCGGCAAACCTGCGTGCCCGCCGCTCGGGCGGCATGTGGCGCGTGCAGGATGGTTCGTCGATCCTTTATGCGCTTGAGACGCGCGAAGAGGCCGAGGCCGTCATTGAATTCCTGCGGGACTCGGGCGCGCGCCGCTCGTGCTTCGTGGGCCGCCCCGATCCGGGCATGTCATACGTCCGTCGCTAAGCGGACAAATTGACGGCGCGCAACCTGCCGAAGCGTAAGCGCAGTCAATAACGTAACGTCACGCCGCCGTCTGTTGTTGAAACAGGCGGCGGCGTTCTTTCATCCGCTTTCCGTTTCCGTTAGATGGAGTCCGGAACCCGCATGAGAGACGGAACTTCGACCCATGAATTTCGACTTTTCGGATGACCAGAAACTCCTGAAGGATCAGGCGCAAAAATTTCTCGCCGAACATTGTCCGCCCAAAGCGGTGCGCCGCATTCTCGATGGCGAAGACACCTATGATCGCGCGCTGTGGAAGCGCATCGGCGAGATGGGCTGGACCGCAACCGCGATCCCCGAAGAATATGGCGGCCTCGGCCTGGGGCCGCTGGAGCTTTGCGTCATTGCGGAAGAGCTGGGCCGCGCCGTCGCCCCCGTGCCGTTCTCGTCAACGGTCTATCTCGCCGCCGAAGCGATCATGCTGGCCGGAAGTGGCGAGCAGAAAAAGAAGTACCTGTCAAAGATCGCATCCGGCGAACTGATCGGCACGCTGGCCGCCGCCGAAGGGCCGCAGCCTCTGTCGCCCCGCGCCATTCACGCGACGCTGAAGGGCGGCAAGCTCGACGGCACGAAGACGCCGGTGATTGACGGCGAGATTGCTGACATCGCCATCGTCGTTGCGCGCACGTCAGACGAGCCGGGCGAGCGTGGCATTGGTTTGGCAATTGTCGATCTGAAGGGCGCAGGCGTTTCGCGCAAGGCAGTCAAGACGCTTGATCCCACACGCAACCACGCGGCCATCACCTTTAAGGGTGCGGCGGCGGAGGCGCTGGGTGCGCCCGGTACCGGCTATGCCAATCTGATGCGCGTGCTCGACCGCGCCGCTGTCTTCATGGCGTTTGAGCAGGTGGGCGGCGCCGATGCCTCCCTCGCCATGGCGCGCCAATATGCGATAGAGCGTTATGCCTTCGGCCGCCAGATCGGCTCGTTTCAGGCGATCAAGCACAAGCTGGCCGATGTTTATGTGAACAACCAGATCGCCCGATCGAATGCCTATTTCGGCGCATGGGCGCTTTCCACCAATGCGCCGGAGACGCCCGAAGCCGCCGCCGGTGCGCGCGTGAGTGCGTGCGAGGCCTATCACGTCGCCGCCAAGGAAAACATCCAGACGCATGGCGGCATGGGCTTTACGTGGGAGCTGGACTGCCAGCTGCATTATCGCCGCGCGAAACTGCTGGGCCTTGCCATCGGCGCGCCGCGCGTCTGGAAGGAAAAGCTGGTCGCCCATCTCGAAAAGAAAAACGCAGCTTAAGAAGCGCGAAGGAGCACCCCCCATGGACTTCAACGACACCAAAGAAGAAGCCGCCTTCCGGGCCGAAGTGCGCGCCTGGCTCGAAGCCAACGCTCAACCCAGGACCGAGCAGTCGGGCTTTGCCCGCGCCCGCATGAGTGAAGCGGATGCCCTGAAGCGCGCCAAGGAATGGCAGGCGAAGAAGGCGGCCAAGGGCTATGCCCGCATCACCTGGCCGAAGGAAGTCGGCGGCCTTGGCGGCACGCCGATGCAGTCGGTCATTTATGGTCAGGAAGAAGCCAAGTTCGACGTGCCGACCGGCTTTTTTGAGATTGGCCTCGGCATGTGCATTCCAACCGTCATGAAATTCACGACGCCGGAAAACATCGCCCGCTTTGTGCGCCCGGCTTTGTTTGGCGAGGAGATCTGGTGCCAGCTGTTCTCGGAACCCGCAGCAGGCTCAGACGTTGCGGGCCTGCGCACACGCGCCGAGCGCGACGGCGATGACTGGGTCATCAACGGACAGAAGGTCTGGACCTCGGGCGCGCATTATTCCGATTACGGCATTGTTCTTACCCGCACCGACGCGAACGTGGCCAAGCACAAGGGCCTGACCATGTTCTTCCTCTCGATGAAATCGCCGGGTGTGGACGTGCGCCCGATCCGCCAGATCAATGGCGGCGCGAACTTCAACGAGGTCTATTTCAACAATGTCCGCATCCCCGACAGCCAGCGGCTTGGCGAAGTCGGCAAGGGCTGGGATGTAGCCCTGGTGACGCTGATGCACGAACGCCTCGCCGTGGGCGGTGGCGCGGGCGGCACTGGCCCCGATGTGCGTGAACTGATTGCGCTGGCGCGTGCCACCGAGCTGGAGGACGGCCCCGCCATCCGCAACGCGGCGGTGCGCGAAAAGATTGCCGACTTCCACGTGCGCACGCAGGGCCTGAAATATACGACCTATCGCACGATGACGGCGCTCTCAAAGGGTCAGGTGCCCGGCCCCGAAGCCTCAATCGGCAAGATCGTCTCGGCGGTCAAGCTACAGGACCTCACGCATTTTGCGACCGAGCTGGAAGACATGGGCGGCTATGTCGTGGGCGACGGCGCACCGCAGGATGGCGCCTTCCAGCAGGCCTATATGTGGGCGCCGGGTCTGCGCATCGCGGGCGGCACCGACGAGATTTTGAAGAACATCATTGCGGAGCGCGTGCTCGGTCTTCCCGCCGACATGCGCGCCGACAAGGATCTGCCGTTTGCCAAGCTGCCGACGGGTCGCTGAACAGGGTCAGATCACTTCACGCCATTCACCATCGGCTCCCAGCACCTCGTCGCGTCCCTGCGCGGCGCGGTGAAAAAGGGGGCCGATGGGCGCTTTGGACACGCCACCCGGTAAGTCGATGACGTAAGTGGGCAACGCGAGGCCTGACGCCCGCGCATGCAGCGTACGCATCAGCGCCTGACCCTCTGCAATTGTCGTGCGAAAATGCGCCGTGCCGGGCGCAAGATCGCCGTGATGCAGGTAATAGGGCTTGATGCGGTTCTCGACAAAAGCGCGCATCAGCGCCTCCAGCGCATCAATATTGTCATTTACGCCTTTGAGTAGCACGCTCTGGCTCACCAGCGCGATGCCGGCATCGGCAAGGCGCGCAATCGCCGCGCGCGCCTCATCCGTGAATTCGCGCGCATGATTGGCATGAATGCCGACATAGACCGCGCATGACGATTTCAGCGCCGCCACAAACTCCGGCGTCACGCGCGCGGGATCAACCACCGGCACGCGCGTGTGCCAGCGGATCACTTTGACATGGCCGATGGATGAAAGCGCCGCCGTCAGTTCGCCCGCGCGGCGCGCCGACAGCATGAAGGGATCACCCCCCGTCAGGATCACTTCCCAGATGCGCTTATCGCCCGCAATGTAATCCAGTGCGCGCGTCAGCATCTCGCCGGTCAGCGGCGCATCATGCCCCGGCCCCACCATCTCGCGCCGGAAACAGAAGCGGCAATAGACGGGGCACGACGAAATCACTTTAAGGAGCACCCGGTCGCCATAGCGATGCACCACACCCGGAACGGGTGAATGGCGCATGTCGCCGATGGGGTCCGTCAGCTCTTCAGTCCGCACATCAAGTTCGCGCGCATCGGGCACGAATTGGAGTGCAATCGGATCAGCCGGATCGCTTTTGTCGATCAGACGCACCATCTCCGGCGTGATCGCAACCGCATAGCGCGCCGCCACTTCCTCGAGCGATGCCGCGTCACCGCGCAACAGGCCCGCATTGCTCAGGTCAGCGATGGTTCTTAGCGATGCGCTCATGGGCTGGGCGTCCACTGCACGTCGTGAACCGAGCGCGCATGCGTTGCCAGCATCACCAGCCGGTCAAAGCCCAGCGCCACGCCGCTGGCAGGCGGCATGTGTTCAAGGGCAGCGATGAAATCCTCATCAACCGGATAGGTCTCGCCATAAAGTAGCTGCTTGCGCTCCATCTCGGCGACGAAACGGCGGCGCTGTTCGGCCGCATCCGTCAGTTCGCCAAAACCGTTGGCAAGCTCCACGCCGCAGGCATAGGCCTCAAAGCGTTCGGCAAAGCGCGGATCATGCGGGCAGGGCCGCGCCAGCGCCGCTTCAGAGATTGGATATTCGTGGAAAAGGGTCAGCCGTTCGCGCCCCAGATGCGGCTCGATCTTTTCCGCCATCACGCGGGTGAAGATGTCAGACCAGCCATCATCGCCCGCGATAACAACACCTGCATCCCGCGCCGCCGCCGCAAACACGTCGCGGCCGCCGTCAATGCACGCGGAAAGATCAATGCCTGCATGAACGCGGAACGCATCAGCGGCGCGCAATTTTTCGGGCGCAAGAAAGGGATCAATCGCAACACCGTCATGAACAAGCGTGCGCGTGCCCGCCTCCTCAGCCGCCATGCGGATGATGGCCACTGTATCATCCATGACTGCGGCATAGGGCGCATGTACGCGATACCATTCCAGCATCGTGAACTCGCTGGCGTGCAGTTTTCCGCTCTCGCGGTTGCGCCACACACGCGCGAAATCGAAAATGCGCGTTTCGCCCGCTGCCAGCAATTTCTTTGCGGCAAATTCGGGTGAGGTGTGGAGATAGAAATTCTCGCGCCGGCCATCGGCGTGCACGCGCGTGGTGGCAAAGGCATGCAGATGCGCCTCGGCGCATGGACTGTGCTGCAGGGCGGTGCATTCGACCTCGACAAAATCCTCAGCCGCAAACCACGCCCGCAGCCGCGCCAGAATCCGCGCCCGGGTAAGAAGGGCGGGGCGCCGGTCGGCATGGCGCTCCCGGTCCCACCAGGGGCGGACCGCGCCAGCCCCGTTTTTTCCAGCATTCCCCGTCATTTGCACCCTCTCGGGTCGGGGGGAAGAGAAGGGGCGCGCAACACCCCTTTTCGGATGGCTGCCAAACGTGTATCAGCCCCGGCCAATGGCATCACCCAAGACAGCCGTTTGATGCGCCGGGGTATTTCCGGGGCGCACGGCCTGTCGTTTTGTTGAGCGAAGGTTTCCATGGTCAAGGTCATCGCAAGTAATCTGCGCAAGGGCAATGTGGTCGAGCTGGAAGACGGCCGCCTTTATGTTGTGCTGTCGGCGGAGAGCTTTTTCCCCGGCAAGGGCACGCCCACAACCCAGGTCGATATGCGCCGCATTTCGGATGGCGTAAAGACCCAGCAGCGCTGGAAGACGACCGATCCGGTGGAGAAGGCGCATGTGGAATATCTGCCCTTCACCTATCTCTATGCGGATGGTGACGACTACGTCTTCATGAACAAGGAAAATTACGAGCAGATTCACGTGTCCGCCGATGTGGTGGGCGACCTTGTGCCCTATCTGCAGGAAAACATGGAAGTCGAGATCAGCCTGCACAACGGCAATGCGATTGCGCTTGAAGGCCCGCAGCGCGTGATCCTCGAAGTCACGGAAACCGAGCCGGTGGTCAAGGGCCAGACGGCGGCCAACTCGTTCAAGTCGGCGATGCTGTCGAATGGCGTGCGCACGCAGGTGCCGCCGCATATCGCCACCGGCACGCGCGTGGTGATCAACACCGCCGACGGCGCCTATGTGGAGCGCGCGAAGGAGTAGGGGCGCGCTGCTTCTTCCGCCTCCCCCGATTTGGGCTCTCGGATTCACACATCTTGCTTCCACCTCCTCCGCAACTTGTTGCGGGGGAGGTAGGATTGCGCTTGCGATCCGGGTGGGGGCTCTTGTTTTCTTCCTAATTCCCCCACCCGCGATGCAAGGGCATCGCTGGCCTCCCCCGCGTGAAGCCACGCGGGCGGAGGCGCAAAAACATGAAGCAATCCGCTGGCTCGGCGAATTGTGTGCACACGACAGCTGAAGATAAGGGGAGGCTGACGAAGACTTGAATTTCAAAACACCCCCAGCACCGCCCGCGCGCCTGCGAACAGATCATTTTCTGACAGCGCAAAGAGGTCTGCCGCAATGCGACCCTCTGCCGACAGGCGGTCGCGCTGTTCGGCAAGGTACGGCACGTGAATGAATCCCGTTGGCCGCTCGGGCAACAGCCGCCGCGTCTTGTAGAAGACGAGATTGCACATATACGCGCCCGCATCATCGGAAAGCGCATGCGGCAGCGACAGCGCGTCAAGCTGCGCTGCCATGGCCGGAAGCGGCAAACCTGTGCCAAGCGTGGCAGGCCCCAGCGGATCAAGCCAGGGCGATGCAGCAACAGCGCCCGCCGCATCCGGCGCTGCCTGTTTCGCCTCATTGCGCGCCAGACGCTCGAACGTGAACCCCTGCGCCTTGGCCGAAAGGCCGAACGAGACCACTGCATCGGGCCGCAATTCGGCAATCGCAGGCGCCAGCACGCGCTCAAACACATCGAATGTGGTGGGCAACACGCGCACCGAAAAACTTGCGCCACCTTGCGGAGGGTTTTCCGCAAGATGGCGCATCAGCACTTCGGTGGGATTTTCCGGCGCGCCCGGAAAGGGCTGAAAGCCGGTCACCAGCACATGCATGGGCGGTGTTACGCCGCTTCGTAGCCGAACATCGACTTCACTTCGAGGAAGTCATGCAGCCCGAACTCGCCCCATTCGCGGCCATTGCCCGATTGCTTGTAACCGCCAAACGGCGCCTTGATGTCGCCGCCCGCACCATTGATATGCACCATGCCGGTGCGCAACTGGGCCGCAACCTTGCGCGCGTGATTGATGTCGCCCGACTGCACATAGCCGGAAAGCCCATAGACCGTGTCATTCGCCATGGCGATGGCATCCGCTTCGGTCTTGTAGGGAAGGATCGAGAGCACCGGCCCGAAGATTTCCTCGCGCGCAATCGTCATGGTGTTGGTGACATTCGCGAACACGGTGGGGCGCACATAATAGCCCTTGTTCAGGCCATCCGGTCGGCCAAGCCCGCCGACAACAAGTGTCGCACCCTCGTCAATGCCCGCTTTGATAAGGCCCTGGATCTTGTCGAACTGCGTTTTGTTGACGACGGGGCCGATGGTTGTGCCCTCCGCATGCGGATCACCGGCCTTCACCTTCTCGGCGGTGGCCTTGGCGATCTGGACGGCGGCGTCATGCATGCCGGTGGGCACAAACATGCGCGACGGCGCATTACACGACTGGCCGGAGTTCGACATCATCTGCATCACGCCGCGCGACACCGCCTTGGTAAGGTCCGCGTCTTCCAGAATGATGTTGGCCGACTTGCCACCCAGCTCCTGCGCCACGCGCTTGACCGTATCGGCGGCGGCCTTCGCCACCAGAATGCCCGCGCGCGTAGAACCCGTGAACGACATCATGTCGATGCCCGGATGCGCGGAAAGCGGGGCGCCTACGCCCGGCCCGTCGCCCTGGATCAGGTTGAACACGCCGGCGGGCACGCCCGCCTCATGGATGATCTCGGCCACGATGATGGCGTTGAGCGGCGTATATTCTGAAGGCTTCAAGACCATCGTGCAGCCGGCAGCCAGCGCGGGCGCGACCTTGCACATGATCTGGTTGATGGGCCAGTTCCACGGCGTGATCATGCCGACAACGCCGACGGGCTCATAGACCACATTGGTGGTGCCCATCTTGCGCTCGAAATGGAATTCTTTCAGCACGCGCAGTGTCTCGGCCAGATGGCCAAGACCGGATGCCGCCTGCGCCGCGCGCGAAAGACCAATGGGCGCACCCATTTCCTGCGTGATCGATTCCGCAATCTCGCCCATGCGGCGCTGGAAGATTTCGATGATCTTGGCGAGATAGCCANNGCCTTGTCCACATCCGCCTTGGAGCCGAGCGCGATCTGCGCAAAGACTTCCTCATTGGCGGGGTTGACAAGATCCCATGTGCGCATCTGGGCGGGGGCGACCCATTTGCCGTCAATATAGAACTGCATGTTGTGGGCGGGATTGTGCGCCATGGTTTGTCCTTCCGGTCGGTGCTGATGGGTCGGGCGGGGGAGGCCGCCCAGATGCCAATGCCCTGACTTTAAGGGGCGCCGCCCCGGCTTTCCAGCCCCCAGCGATGCGCCAAATCCCACCCTTCGCGTCAATACGAAAGGATCACCCCCACCTGGAACAGCTGCGGCGTGCCGGGGATCGTGCCGCGCGTGCGGTCGGCCACGTAAAGTTCGTCGAACAGGTTCTTGGCCGCGGCAAACAGCGTGACGGAGGAGCCGTCATCACGCTCCACCACATGCCAGTTGACCGAGGCGTTCCACACCACGCTCGACTTGATGCGCCCGCGCTGGCCATTGGCGCTGACCGGAACGGTGTTCAGATCATCGGTGAACATGCCGCCGGTATAGACCATCTCGATTTCGGTGTTGAAAATGCCGTCATGGTCATAGCCCAAAGCAGCCGAGGCCAGCCATTCGGGCGCGTAAGGCAGGCGGTTGCCCGACACACTGACGCCGCCAAAGCCGGACACGTTCGAGAAACGCGTGCCCTGGAATGAAGCCTCCCACAGCCAGGTGACAGAAGCGCGTGCGAAAATGTCGCCGCTCTCCATCAGCCCCGCGTCTGCCAGTGAGCCATTGACGCTGAACTCCAGCCCCTCGTGCAGGGTCTCGCCCGCGCTGGTCAGCACACTGCCTGTGCCCCCCGCCACGCTGGAGGGAATGGTCTGGTTCTCGAAATCAAGGCGGAAGAATGTGACATCGCCAGAAAGGCCGTCGGCTACATCGCCGCGCATGCCCAATTCCCAATTGGTGCTTTCCTCGGCATCAAGATCAACCGAGCCGCCTGTATTGGTAATGATGTCTTCCACCCGCGGCGGCGCAAAGCCGCGATGCACGCCCGCATAGGCAACCACATCGTCTGCCAGCTCATAGGTAAAACCGATGCCGGGAATGATCTCGGCAAGGTCGGTTTCGCCCTCAAGCCCGGTGAGATTGTTGCGGCGGAAATAGTCGATCAGCTCAACACGCACGCCCGGCTCCACGCCCAGACGTTCCCACGCGAAGCGGATCGTGGCAAAGCCGGACAATGCCTCGGTCTCGCGCAAATTGTCCTCGCGCACGCCCGCATTCACGCCTGTGCCCGGGCGGCGGGAATCCGGCGCATCGCCGTTCCATTGCAGACGCGCCTGACGTTCGTGATGCCAGCGCAGGCCGAATTCGCCCGTGGCGGCAACATCGCCCCACATCCATTCCGTGGTCAGACGCGTCTCAATGCCAAACGTAGCGTAAGAGCGCAGGCGCCCCTCATTGCCGCATGTCGTGTTGAGATTGGCCATGCCGCCGCACGCGGGATCAGATGAGTCATTCGGGCGCTGGCCTGAATTGGAAGACTGCCGCCACCAGTCACGATCAAAGCCGGAGTAATAGGCAGTCGTCACCAGCCGCGATGCCTCGCCGAACTCGTATCCGTGCGACAGCGCAAGGCCGATGCGCTCGCTCTCAAACTCGTCATTGCGGAAGACATTGCCGCGCGGATTGGCCTGCCACTCGGCCAGCGTCAGGCCGGAATAGGTCACCTGGCTGTCTTCGGCAAAACGGCTGGCGCGGAACACAATGTTGTGGCCATCGCCCAGATCGCGCTCTGCCTTGAAGAAAAGATCGGTGAAGGAGAGGTCAAGATTCTCGCGCGCGCCGTCAGAGGACGTGGCATTGCCATGCAGCAGCATGTTCCAGCCCAAAAGCGGCCCGCCGATGCTTGCGTCAATCTCGCCATAGCCGTTATTGCCGGTGGCGAGCTTGAGGCGCGCCTCAAATTCATCTGGCGCCGATGGCGTGATGTAATTGACCACGCCGCCAATCGTCTGGGGTCCGAAGCGCACTTGGGATGCACCCTTCAACACCTCGATGCGGCGGAAGCGGTCCAGCGGCGGATGGTAATAGGTCGCATTGTCGCCATAGGGCGCAAACGAAAGCGGAATCCCGTCTTCCAGCAACAGCACCTTGGTGGAGCGCACCGGCGAAAGCCCGCGCACGCCAATATTGGGGCGCATGCCCATGCCTTCTTCATCGCGCGGATAGACACCGGCAACGCGGCGCAGCGCTTCGCTGACCGACAGCGGATGCGCGCGGTCAAGATCAGCGCCCTCGATCGTCGCGCCCGAGCCGGGGATGCGCATCAGATTGGCGCGCCGCCCGATCACCACGACGGTGGCGCTGACGGCGTCTTCAACGACGGCCTCGCCCTGGACGGGCTCTTCAACCGACTGACCGGAAGCGGGCAGGGCGAGGGCTGACAACGCCGTGCCGGCCATGAAAACGCTGATAAGAGAATGGGTTACGCAACGCATGGGCCCCTCGAAACTGCAAAATTGATCTCGATCAAGTTTCTCGAGATTGAGAATGAGTTGCAAGTTTCTAGGGAAGTGAAGGTTCGATGTCAACGCGGGTGGGCGCGACAATTCGACAGGCTGCGAGCTCAATAACCCGGATAGGTGCCGTCGGCGCCTCAGCGCTGGCCGTATCAGTTGCCCTTGAACACCGGCTTGCGCTTCTCAAAGAAGGCGCTGACCGCCTCCTTGAAATCATCGCTGGTCGTGGCCAGCAGCCACTGATCGACATCCATGTGCATGATGGCGCCATCCAGCGCGCCGGAAATCTTGTTGATGGAGCGTTTGATCATCTGCACGGCGATGGGCGGCAGCGCCGCATATTCCTCGGCCCAGCTGCGCGCGCGGGCGGCAAGATCGGCAAGCGGCACGACTTCGTCCACAAAACCCCATTGCACCAGCGTGGCCGCCGGAAACAGTTTGCCCGACATCACCAGCTGTTTCGCCCGCGACGGGCCCACCAGGTGAACGCAGATGGGCAGCGCATGCCACATCAGGTTGATGCCGATCTTCACCTCGCCATAGCCCATGCGCGCATTGTCGGCAGCGATGCGGAAGTCGCACGCGGTTGCAATGCACGCGCCGCCACCCGTGGCAATGCCCTGAACGGCAGCAATCGTGGGCTGCTCGATCTCCTGAATGGCGCGCAGCATGCGCCCGCCAAGCCCGATTGTGCGGCGGCGGATCAACAGACTGTCCTGATCAGTGCTCTGGAAACGCGGCTGGGAAAGATCAGCGCCGATGGAAAAATCGCTGCCATCGGCGGCAAAGATAACCACGCGCGTTGCAGCATCATTCAGGAAGCCGCGCGAGATGGTCTCGATATCCTCCATCATCTCGTTGGTGATGGCATTGCGCCGCTCGGCCCGCGCAATGCGCACGGTGGCAATGGCGCCGTCACGCTCCAGTTTGATGACGCCGCTTCTCATGGGCTGACCGGTGCTCCAGCGCCCGCCCATGGCGGACCCGTAAACTCCGCTTCGATGATGACCTCGATCTCGTCGCCCACGCCCATGGTGGAATCGGGCGGCGGCAAGCCGATGGTCATGCCGAAATCGCTGCGCTTGAAGATGCCGCGCGCCGACAAGCCGATGCGCGCATTGGGCTCATACATGTGGCCGGCATAACCGCCATTGAACGTGACCTGCAGCGTCACCGGTTTGGTCACACCCAGAAGCGTCAGATCGCCCGTGACAATCGCACTGTTGGGGCTGTTCAACGCAACCGACGTCGACCGGAACAGGATCGCCGGATGTGCCGCCGCATGCAGCCATGCGGGCGCCAGCAGCTCCTCCAGAAATCCTTGCGGCGGGGAGGGCAGCACGAGTGAGGCAACATCAATCGACGCGCTGACCGACATGGAAGCAGGATCTGCCGGATCAATCATCAGCGTCGCTTCGAAACGCGAAAACCGCGCCGTATATTTCGACATGCCGATGTGATCGATGCGGAAAGTAAGGTCCGCATGTGAGAGATCGACTTTGTATTCGCCTGCCGGGGCCTCGGTTGCGACCGGCATGATCTCAGGTTCGGGCGGCGCCATATTGGCGTGAGCGATACCCGCCAATGCAAACACACACCCGCCAGCCGCGCCCATAAGCAAGTTTCGCATGATCCCCTCCACCTCTTTTGCATTACTCCACCACGGGGTTTCCGGCAGGTCAAACCTTGCACCCGCCCATGCCGCTGGTGCATGAACCGGCCATGACCGCCGCCCCCTTACCCTGGCGCTTTTGTGTTGCGCCGATGATGGACTGGACAGACCGGCATTGCCGCGTCCTCCACCGCATGCTTTCGGCGCGCGCGCTGCTCTATACCGAAATGGTCACAACCGGCGCGCTGATCCATGGCGACCGCGCGCGGTTTCTGGCGCATGATCCGGCTGAACATCCTGTTGCGCTGCAATTGGGCGGGTCTGATCCACGCGATCTGGCCGCGTGCGCGCGCTTTGGCGCAGATGCGGGCTATGCAGAAATCAATCTCAATATCGGATGTCCTTCCGACCGCGTGCAGTCGGGCCGCTTTGGCGCCTGCCTGATGGCGGAACCGCAACTGGTGGCGGAATGCATCGCGGCGATGAAGGCGGCCGTTCGCGTGCCGGTCACGGTGAAATGCCGCATCGGCATCGACGGGGATGATCCGCATCTGCGCCTGCGCCAGTTTGTGGAGATCGTGGGCGAGGCAAAGCCGGACGCCTTCATCATTCATGCGCGCAAGGCGCTCCTCAAGGGGTTGAGCCCCAAGGAAAACCGCGAGGTGCCGCCGCTGGATTATGCGCTGGTCCACGCCATCAAGCGCGAGAACCCGCATCTTTCGATCATCATCAATGGCGGCATCCATACGCTTGACGAAGCCAGGGCGCAGCTTGCGCATGTTGATGGCGTGATGCTGGGCCGCGCGGCCTATCAGACTCCCGCGATCCTGTGTGGCGTTGACGCCCAATTGTTTGGTGCGGGAGAGCCCGTGCGACCGGAGGATGGCATTGCCCGCTTCATGCCCTATGTCGCGCGCAAGCTGGAGGAGGGCGTGCCGCTTGCGTCGATGACGCGCCATATTCTTGGCCTTTTTTCAGGCCGCCCCGGTGCGCGGCTGTTCCGCCGTCATCTCGCCGAAAATGCACACAGGCCGGGTGCGGGCGTGCGCGTTCTGGAAGATGCCATCAGCCTGCTCACCAGCCGCCATGCGCTCGTCGAAATGGCAGACGCATCATGAGCGCCTTTGATCTGGCGGGCCATTCGGTTGAGTTTCTGGCGCTGCTGGCCTTGGCGCTGGCGCTGTCGGGCCTGATTGCCGGAACGATTGGCGGCTTGCTCGGCGTGGGTGGCGGTATCGTTCTGGTGCCCGTGCTCTATCAGGCATTTGAATTGCTCGGTGTACCGGAGGCGGTCCGCATGGAGCTGTCGGTGGCAACCTCGCTCGCCACCATCATCCCGACGTCCCTGCGCTCGCTTGCCAGCCACAACCGGCGCGGCGCAGTTGACTGGCCCCTTCTCAAATCCTGGGCACCGGGAATTTTCATCGGCGCGGCATTGGGCACGATTGTTGCGGCCTATATTGGCGGCGATGGCCTGCGCATCGTGTTTGTCGTCATGGCGTTGATGCTGGCGATCTATATGGCACTCGCGCCCGACACGCTGAAGATCGCCGATGTGATGCCCAAAGGCGTGGTGGCGCAGGCGATGGCCAGCGTCATTGGCGGGCTTTCTGTTTTGATGGGCATTGGCGGCGGCACCTTCGCCGTTTCGCTGCAGACACTTTATGGCGCACCCATCCATCGCGCGGTCGCAACGGCATCCGGCTTTGGCTTCATCATCGCCATTCCGGGCGCGTTGGGGTTCATGGTGTCGGGCTGGGGAGCAGAGGGACTGCCGCCATTATCGCTCGGCTATGTCAGCCTTGCGGGATTTCTGCTCATCACACCGGCAACGGTTTTGGCCGCACCGTGGGGTGCGCGCCTGGCACATGCGCTGCCGCGCAAAAGCCTGCGTCTTGCTTTTGCTTTTTTCCTCGCAGCCTCTGCAGTGCGCATTCTTTATGGGCTTCTGGCGTGACGGCTCAAAAGAAAACGGCGGCCGGAAATGTCCGCCGCCGCTTTCCGGTCAAACCTTCAACCAGGCTTCACGCAGGCTTCAGATTTCCTGCGGCGGGCTTGCCGCGTTCCATCTGGACGTCATAGGTCACTTTCTGGCCTTCGTTCAGGGTCTGCAGGCCGGCCTTCTGGACGGCGCTGATGTGAACGAAAACGTCCTTCCCTCCATCCGACGGCTGGATGAATCCATAACCGCGCTGGGTGTTGAAGAACTTCACGGTGCCGGTGGGCATCTCTCTATCCACTCCATGTTAGGTCAAGACGTTGCGCTCCGCACAACGCGCGCGGATCGCGGCAGTTCTTTGCGTCAAAGGTTCTCTTGGGGAACGCGCGAAGCGTCGGGCCAAGCGGGCCTGGTGCTCAAACTGTCAGGCGAAGTGTGCCCGAGAATTGGCAATTGACCAACAGGATTTGATTCGTGGCGGCCGGTTCAAATGCCCCAATTCAGCCGGAATTTACCTTTGCTGCACTGCGGCAGCATTGCCTGGGGTCAAGCGACTGCATGCGGGGGCGGCAGCTTTTGGTCCCATTCGCCGACCTCGGGAAACTGTGCCAGCAGAGTCTCGATGGCGGCAAACATCGCGCGCATGCGGGCGTCGGACACGGTGCTTTCGCAGACCACCACAAGCCCCGGCTTGTTCGATGATGCCCGCACAAGTCCCCACGTCCCGTCTTCGACGCTCACCCGCACGCCATTGACGGTGACGAGGCCGGTAATCTTCTGCCCGGCAAAGGGCGTTCCGGCTTTATGCATCGCGGCAAAACGCGCCGTCACGGCGTCAACTACGCCATATTTTTTCTCGTCGGCGCAATGCGGCGACATGGTGGGTGAGCCAAAGCTCTGCGGCAGCGCCTTGACCAGTGTGGAGAGTTTCTGGCCCGCACGATCCAGCATCTGCAAGACCGCGATGGCCGAGACAATGCCATCGTCATAACCGCGCCCGATTGGTGCACTGAAGAAATAATGGCCGCTCTTTTCAAAGCCCGCCAGCGCCTTCAGCTCGTGGCAGCGCCGCTTGATATAGGAATGGCCGGTCTTCCAGTAATCGGTTGTGGCGCCGTGGGCGGAAAGCACGGGATCAGTGGCAAAGAGACCCGTTGATTTCACATCCACAACAAACCGGGCGTTTGCATGCAGGGGCGCCAGATCGCGCGCGATCAGGAGCCCCATCTTGTCGGCAAAAATCTCGTGACCCTGATCGTCCACCACGCCGCAGCGGTCGCCATCACCATCAAAGCACAGGCCCAGATCGGCCCTGCTTGCCTTCACTGCATCCGCAACCGCGTGCAGCATCACCATGTCTTCAGGATTGGGGTTGTGGTGCGGAAAATTGTAGTCAAGCCCGATGTGCAGCGGCACGACATCAACACCGATGGCCGCAAGCACCTGTGGCGCAAACGCACCCGCTGTGCCGTTGCCTGTGGCGACAACCGCGCGGATTTTCCGGTTGAGTTTCAGATTGCCCGAAAGGTCCGCGCAATAGCGATCAGCCGCATCCGGGTGCAGCACAAGGCCGCCACCCTTGCGCGCCACACCCTTGCCGGACAGAACGATCTCCTTCAGGCGGCTCATTTCGTCGGGGCCAAAGGTCAAAGGCCGCGCCGCGCCCATCTTGATCCCGGTCCAGCCATTTTCATTGTGGCTGGCAGTAATCATGGCAACCGCCGGGCAATCATAGGCAAACTGTGCGAAATAGGCGGTCGGTGAAAGCGCAAGGCCGATGTCATGCACCTCCATGCCGCCTGCCATCAGGCCGGTTATCACTGCCTGCTTTACCGCCATGGAATAGGAGCGATAATCGTGCCCCGTAATGATGCGGGGTGCTACGCCCAGCTCGTGCAACACGGTGGCCAAGCCAAGCCCGATGGCCTGAAAGCCGAGCAGGCTCACGTCCTGCGGGAAAAGCCAGCGCGCGTCATACTCGCGAAACCCGGTGGGCTTGATCAGGGGCACCGTTTCATAGGCCAGCGTATTGGGCTTGATGTCGGTGCGGGGCACAGGAAACATGGATGATCCGCCTGTCGTTCAAAGGGTTGGCGCGGTTCTAGTGGGGGGGAGGGGGAAACTCAACGCCGCTCGCCTATTAAAACACCATAAAATGTTATTTGAAATGAATGACATAATATGATGTGATAATCGCATGAAGGACCGCATCCTCCCGTTCCCGCGCGCGAGCGCACTGCCTCCTGACCGCAGTGCGCCACCACACAGCTTGCGCGCGCGTCTGCCGTCGATGGGCCTGCCGGAGTTCGAACGGGGCTGGGTCTGGCTTGCGGGTGCCGGGCCGGGCGATCCGGGGCTTCTGACCATCCATGCTCTCAACGCGCTGGAGCAGGCCGATGTGATCGTGCACGACGCGCTGGTCAGCAGTGACGTGCTGGATCTTGCCCCCCATGGCGCACGTTTGATCGATGCAGGCAAGCGCGGCGGCAAGCCCTCGCCCCGGCAGCGCGATATCTCGGTGCGTCTGGTCGAACTTGCGCGCAAGGGCCATCGCGTGCTGCGCCTCAAGGGCGGCGATCCCTTCACCTTCGGGCGGGGCGGAGAAGAGGGCCTGACCCTTGCAGGCGCCGGCATTCCGTTCCGCGTCATTCCGGGCGTGACTTCAGGCATTGGCGGGCTTGCCTATGCCGGCATTCCCGCAACGCACCGCGACACCAATCATGCGGTCACGTTCGTCACCGGCCACATGGCGGGCGGCAGCATACCCGACAATGTGAACTGGCGCGCGATCGCGCAGGGCTCGCCAACCATTGTCCTTTACATGGCGATGAAGCATCTCGACCGCATCACGGCGGCGTTGCTGGCGGCGGGACGTGCGGACGACGAACCCGTAGCGCTCATTTCGCGTGCAACCACCAAAGATCAGCGCGTTCTTGAAACGACTTTGGCGCGCGCTGCCGCCGATGCAGATGCGCACGCGATTGCGGCCCCCGCCTTGATCGTGATCGGCCAGACAGTTCGCCTGCGCGCTGGCCTCGATTGGCTGGGGGCGCTTTCCGGACGGATACTGGACGCTGATCCGCTGGGCGAACGGGCAGCGCAACAAGCGGTCTAGCCTGTCAGGCGGGACAGGAATATTGTGTCGATCACGTTCTGGCGCAACCCGCGTTGGTGATTGGGATCGCGAGTCATGGGAAAAATCATTCTCAACGTGCCCGAGGAGCTTGGCCCCTTTCTTGATGAGCAGGCGGCTCATCAGGGGTTCAAAGACCGTGACACCTTTGTTGCGGAACTCGTCGCGCGCGAAGCAGATCGCGCAAGACTGCGGACACTTCTTGAGGCGGGACGTAACAGCCCGGACATGGAAGGGGAAGTCGAAGCCTTCTTCCTGAGGTTGCGGGGGATGGCTGCCGGGTCCGGCGCTTGAGCATGAAGTTGCAGCTCAGCAAGCTTGCAGCATCGGATGCAGAAGAAGCAGTACTGTACTATTTGTCGGCTGCGGGACCGGCAATCGCGGTGCAGTTTGAAGCCGCGCTTGAGGGCGCCCTTCGCCATGTACGCGATTACCCGTTTAGCGGATCGCCACGCGTTGCCATCGAAACCGGCAT
>DEIC01000092.1 GCA_002352285.1 Alphaproteobacteria bacterium UBA2784
ATCCCCCAACAGGGTTTCCGCCATTGGCCGCGCCGGGCCGAAAGGGCGGGGCAGGGGCCAAGCCCGCTGCCATCCAGGGGCACGGCAGACCATGCCCAAGGCGCGCGGAACCTAGTCGCGCGCGCCGCCCCCGTCAACCTCATGGCCAAGGCCGGTGGGCAGGTTTTCGCGGTTTGGGCGGTGTCGGGGCGGGCAGACGGCAAAGTCCTTCCCCGCATGGCGCTTGCTTGTTAGTATGGCCCCAAGCGACGCCGGATTTTCCGTGCGGACGGTCTAATTTTCGCGGGGTTGCCCGTGCCAGAGCAAGAATCCCGTCTTGACGACGGGCCAGAGGGCCAGGATGCCCTCACAGCGCCAGCGCCGCACGAGGCGCNNCCCGCTCCAACTCCGGCTGGCAATCCCGCGCGCGGCCGCTTCAAGCATGTCTTTGCAGCGATCGACCTTGGCACCAACAATTGCCGCCTTCTGGTTGCCCGTCCGATGACCGAAGGCTTTCGCGTGATCGACGCCTTCTCGCGCACGGTGCGGCTGGGCGAGGGCGTCAGCCGCTCGGGCGTATTGTCAGAGGAGGCGATGGGTCGCACCATCGCCGCGCTGAAAGTCTGTGTCGCCAAGATGCGGCGCGACGGTGTTACCCGCCACCGCGCCATCGCCACCGAAGCCTGCCGGGCCGCATCGAACGTGAACGCGTTTCTGTCACGCGTGCGGCGCGAAACCGGCCTAGCCTTTGAAGTGATCCCGGCGGGAGAGGAAGCCCGTCTGTGCGCCTCGGGCTGCGCCCCCCTGATCGACGGCAATCATCGCGCGGCCCTGGTCTTTGATATTGGCGGCGGCTCAACCGAAGTGATCCATGTGGAACTGCCAGAGGAGCGGCGCGACAGGCCGCAGATCCGCGCCTGGGCGTCAGCGCCGGTGGGTGTGGTGACACTGGCCGAGCGTTTTGCGCATGAGAAGACACCGAACTATGCCGACATGGTCGCCCATGCTTCGACCATCATTGGCGAGGCGCTCTCACGCGCCAGTTTCAGCGCACCCGAGGAAGGCCGCTATCACATGCTCGGCACCTCGGGCACCGTGACGACGCTCGCTGGCGTGCATCTGGGCCTGCGCAAATATGACCGCTCGAAAGTCGATGGCACGTGGATGACAGGCGCTGACCTGCGCGCGGTATCGGACGATCTGGTGGCGCGCGCCAGCAATGGCGGCCCCATGCACCCTTGCGTCGGCGCCGACCGCGCCGATCTTGTGGTGCCGGGTTGCGCCATTCTGGATGCCATCCTGAACCGCTGGCCGGCCGACCGCGTGCGCGTCGCCGATCGTGGTCTGCGTGAGGGCATGCTGCTGGGCCTGATGGCCAAGGCCGACAAGGAGGGGCGCCGCCGCCGTCGCCGGTTCCGCCGGTGAGTGGGGGCAAGGGCACATCAGGTCGCGGCGACCGCAAGCTGTTCGTGCGCGTGAAAACGGCGCGCGGCCGCAGTGTGTCATCGCAGAACTGGCTGAAGCGCCAGCTGAATGATCCTTATGTCCAGCGGGCGAAGGACGAGGGTTATCGCTCCCGCGCCGCCTTCAAGCTGCTCGAACTCGACAGGCAGTTTCATCTTCTTAAGAAGGGCGCGCGCGTGGTTGATCTGGGTGCAGCGCCCGGCGGCTGGACGCAGGTTGCCGCCGCCAAAGTCGGCAAGACGGGCAAGGTGATCGGCATCGACATCACGCCGGTTGAGCCCATTCCCGGCGCCGAGATCATCGCCATGGATTTTCTTGATGACGNNCCGACCGACCATCTGAAGATCATGGCGCTGTGCGAGGCCGCCCTGATGTTCGCGCGCGAAGTGCTGAAGCCCGGCGGCGCCTTTGTCGCCAAGGTGCTTCAGGGCGGCACCGAACGCAGCCTGCTCGAAGAAATGAAACGCTCCTTTGCCAGGGTTGCGCACGCCAAGCCGCCGTCGAGCCGCGCGGACTCGGCCGAGATGTATGTCGTCGCCACCGGCTTCCGCCGCACGTAATCCTGGTGCTGCCTGTGTTCACTCCGCGCAGGGAAATTTTTCGGCAAGTGCTGCTGACGTAACTTCAAACGCAGGCTCGCCTCCGCGTGCTGCATCCGCCGCGACATAGGCCGTCACGATCTGCGCGAATTCCTTGAACGACAGGAATTCGGGAAAGGCGATGCAGCGCATCTCCTCGCCCGCACCCGGCCCGCCACCCTGAAGCGAGGCATCAAGCGCCGCCTGCGACTGGGCCTCGAACACGCGCACGAAATTGCCGAGATAGGCCTTGCACGCATCCGGGCGCGACAGCGCATTCTCCGGCGCGCCGTCCTCGGCGCTGGCAAGCGCCTGACAGGCAGCCTGCAACTGCGCGCCGGTTTCAATCGGCTTTCCGGGATTGGCCAGAGCAGGTGCCGCCAAAAGGGCAACGGCCGCAGCCGCAAGAACGATTCGGGACATCTTCATCCTCCGCTGTAACCAGGATCGAAGCTGCGATGGTCTGGCGCAACGACGCGCCCGGCAATGCGTTAGATCAAGGAATCCGCCATTCAGCCCGCAGCATGTGGCGGGCAACAACCGCCGGATTCCCCGAATTCTGCGTTAAACGCACACGCGATCACACAGAATCCGCTTGGCACCGCGCCTGCCATGCGATACATCGCGCGCCACTTCAAAGGCGGCCGCAAACGGAGGTTCGCTTGGCAATCCGGGAAGCGTTGACGTTTGACGACGTGCTGCTTGTGCCTGCGGCCTCGGACGTCCTTCCTGCGCAAGCAGACACGCGCACACGCCTGACCCGCACGGTCGAACTCAACATTCCCCTGATCTCGGCGGCCATGGACACGGTCACGGAATCGCGTCTGGCGATTGCGATGGCGCAGGCCGGCGGCATCGGCGTTCTTCACCGCAACATGACGCCCGCCGAACAGGCGGAAGAAGTGCGCCGCGTGAAGAAATATGAAAGCGGCATGGTGGTGAATCCTGTCACCATCGGACCCGAACAGACGCTGGCCGAGGCGCTGGCGCTGATGGAGCGCCACAACATCTCCGGCATTCCGGTGGTGGAGAAGCCCAAGGGCAAGCTGGTCGGCATCCTGACCAACCGCGACGTCCGCTTTGCCAGCGACCCGAACGAGAAGGTCGCGCATCTGATGACGCGCGAAAACCTCGTCACCGTGCGCGACGGCGTCAGCAAGGACGAGGCCAAGCGCCTTCTGCACAAGCACCGCATCGAAAAGCTGCTGGTCGTCGATGATGCCTTCCGCTGCGTCGGTCTCATCACGGTCAAGGATATTGAAAAGGCGCAGTTGCATCCCCAGGCGGCGAAAGATCCGCAAGGCCGCCTGCGCGTGGCTGCGGCCACCACAGTCGGCGATGACGGCTTTGCCCGCGCCGAGGAATTGATGGCGGCGGGCGTTGACGTGCTGGTGGTTGATACGGCGCACGGCCATTCGCTGCGCGTGCTGGAGCAGGTCAATCGCATCAAGAAGCAGTCGAATGAGGTGCAGATCATTGCGGGCAATGTCGCAACCGCGTCTGCCGCGCGCGCGCTGATCGAAAGCGGTGCGGATGCGATCAAGGTGGGCATCGGCCCCGGCTCGATCTGCACTACGCGCATTGTGGCGGGTGTAGGCGTGCCCCAGCTGACGGCGATCATGGATGTGGTGGGCGAGGCGCGCAAATCGAACGTACCGGTGATCGCCGATGGCGGCATCAAATTCTCCGGCGATCTCGCCAAGGCGATTGCGGCGGGCGCGGACTGCGCGATGATCGGCTCGCTTCTGGCGGGCACGGAAGAAAGCCCCGGCGAAGTGTTCCTCTATCAGGGCCGCTCCTATAAGGCCTATCGCGGCATGGGCTCGCTGGGCGCCATGGCGCGTGGCTCGGCTGACCGCTACTTCCAGCAGGAAGTGAAGGACACGCTGAAGCTCGTGCCCGAGGGTGTCGAGGGTCAGGTGCCGTTCAAGGGGCCGAGCGGCAGCGTGCTGCACCAGCTCGTCGGTGGTCTGCGCGCGGCAATGGGCTATACCGGCTGCCGCACCATTGCCGAGCTGCAGCAGAAGGCCGAGTTTGTGCGCATCACGGGTGCAGGCCAGCGCGAAAGCCACGTGCACAGCGTCACCATCACGCGCGAAACCCCCAACTATCCGCGTGAGACGGGATGACCCCCGCGGCCCGCATTCTGGCCGCAATCAACATCCTTGAGGGCCTTGCCGCGTCAGCAGTTCCCGCTGACCGCTACCTTTCGGAATGGGCGCGCGCCAACCGCTTTGCCGGCAGTGCCGATCGCCGCGCGATTGCAGCCCTTGTCTATCGCGCGATCCGGCTGCACGGCTATCTGGCAGCCGCCAGCGAGGGCTCTGCGACGCCGCGCGAAAACATCATCGCGCTTCTGGCGCGCGAGGGCATGGAGGAGGGCGCCATCAGCGCCGTCTTCAATGGCATGCGCCACGCACCCGCACCGCTGACGGCGGATGAGCGCAAAACCATCGCGCGCGCCAAAGTGAAAAATGACGATCCGCGCGAAAACGTGCCCGCGTTTCTTGTGCCCGAGCTGGAGCGCAGCCTGGGCGATGCGCTGGCCGATGAATTGCGCGCGCTGGAGGGCAGGGCGCAGCTTTGGGTGCGCGTGAATGAAAGCCGCATGTCGCGCGATGCAGCGATGGCGGCGCTGAGGCAGTTGGGCATTGACGCCGCGCCGGATGCGCGCGCACCCCGTGCGCTGCGCCTTTCAGGCGAGACCGCCGCGTTGGAGCGGCATGCGCTTTTCACCTCGGGCGCGCTGGTGGTGCAGGACCTTGCCTCACAGATCGCAGCCGCAGCGATGGAGGCAAAGCCGGGCATGCGCCTGGTTGATCTTTGCGCCGGTGCAGGCGGCAAATCGTTGGCGCTTGCCGCGAACATGGAAGGCAAGGGCACGATCCTGGCCTGCGATGTCGATGGCGTGCGGCTGGAGCGTTTGACCGCGCGCGCCGCTGCCGCAGGCGCATCAAACATCACAACCTGCGTGCTGGCGCGCAACTGGCTCGACAATGCAGCACCCCATGAGGCCATCCCGGAAAACTTCCGTGGCAGCGCCGATGGCCTGTTCATTGATGCGCCCTGTTCCGGCTCGGGCGTGTGGCGCCGCAACCCGGAGGCAAAATGGCGCCTCTCGCCGTCGCGCCTGGCTGATCTCAACAAGACCCAAAGCGCGCTGCTCAAAGCCGCAGCCCATCTGGTAAAGCCCGGCGGCCGCGTGCTCTATGCCACCTGTTCCATCCTGCGCGCCGAGAACGAGGATGTGGCGGCAAGCGCGCCAGCCTCGCTGCAACCGCTTCAATCGTTTCGCCTGTCACCTGCCCGCGATGGCACTGACGGCTTTTTTGTTTCGACCTTCACGAAAACCAACTGACGGCCTCTATCTCCCATGACCGCCAAGCCCGAGCATCCCGAAAACATCCTGATTATCGACTTTGGATCGCAGGTCACGCAGCTGATTGCGCGGCGCGTGCGCGAAACGGGCGTCTATTGCGAAATCCATCCGTTTCAAAGCGCAGACGCAGCGTTCCAGAGGCTTCAGCCCAAGGGCGTGATTTTTTCCGGCGGCCCGGCATCCGTGCTGGATGCGGGATCGCCGCGCGCTCCGCAAAGCGTGATTGATGCGGGCGTGCCCATCCTTGGCATCTGCTACGGCCAGCAGACTTTGTGCACGCAATTGGGCGGCAAGGTCGAGGGCGGCCACGCGCGCGAGTTCGGCCGCGCCGATGTGCTCATCAAGCGCGCCTCGGCGCTGTTTGAGGGGTTCTGGGAAGTTGGAAAATCCTATCCCGTGTGGATGAGCCATGGTGATCGCGTCACGCAATTGCCTGCGGGCTTTGAAGTGATCGCAACGTCAGAGAATGCGCCCTTTGCCATCGCGGCAGACGAGAAGCGCAGATATTACACCACCATGTTTCACCCCGAAGTGGTGCACACGCCCGATGGCGGCAAGCTGTTGGCGAACTTCGTGCACAAAATCGTGGGCCTGAAGTCCGACTGGTCGATGGCGGCCTATCGCAAGGAGATGATCGCCAAAATCCGCGCGCAGGTGGGCAGCGGCAAGGTGATCTGCGGCCTTTCGGGCGGCGTGGATTCATCGGTTGCCGCCGTGCTGATCCACGAGGCCATCGGCGACAACCTGACCTGCATCTTTGTTGACCACGGATTGATGCGCAAGAACGAGGCGGAGGAAGTGGTGGCCATGTTCCGCGGCCATTACAACATTCCCCTCGTGCATGTGGATGCGTCCGACATGTTCATCAACGCGCTGGAGGGCGAAAGCGACCCCGAGAAAAAGCGCAAGACGATTGGCCGCCTCTTCATCGACGTGTTCGAGAAAGAAGCAAAGAAAGTGGGCGGCGCAAAGTTCCTCGCGCAGGGCACGCTTTACCCCGACGTGATTGAAAGCGTGTCGTTCTCCGGCGGGCCGTCAGTCACGATCAAATCGCATCACAATGTCGGCGGCCTGCCGGAACGTATGCACATGGCCCTCGTCGAACCCTTGCGCGAATTGTTCAAGGATGAAGTGCGGGCATTGGGCCGCGAATTGGGCCTGCCGGAGCGTTTCATTGGCCGCCATCCCTTTCCCGGCCCGGGCCTTGCCATCCGCCTGCCCGGCGGCGTGACGCGCGAGAAAATCCGCATCCTGCAGGAGGCCGACGCCATCTATCTCGACGAGATCAGGAAGGCGGGCCTCTATGACAAAATCTGGCAGGCCTTTGCCGTGCTCACCAACGTGCAGACCGTGGGCGTGATGGGCGATGGCCGCACCTATGAATATGTCTGTGCCCTGCGCGCCGTGACATCGGTGGATGGCATGACGGCGGATTTCTATCCCTTCGAGATGGCGTTCCTTGGCCGTGTGGCAACCCGCATCATCAACGAAGTCCGCGGCATCAACCGCGTGGTCTATGACGTAACATCCAAACCACCCGGAACGATTGAGTGGGAGTAGGGGTTGCTTGCAAGTGCGCCATAGATGATGTATATACATGATATACATCACTTGTACGGGTGCGCGGCATGTCCCTCCAGATCGCCAATCCAAAGGTCGTCGCCAAGATTGCCAAGCTGGCGAAGGCAAAGGGCATGACCAAGACGGCTCTGGTCGAAAAGGCCGTCGATGCGTTGGCTGCCGAAGATGCGCCAAAGCGGCGGCGCGGACGCATTGAGGCGCTCCTCCAGCAGCTCGACCGGGTTCCTGATCGCCCGGATGCATTTGATCCCCTGCAGTGGGATGAAAACGGGCTGCCGCGGTGATCGTCGCCGATAAATCGGCGCTGGTGGCCATCGTCCTCAACGAGCCGGAGCGGGCGGCATTTCTTGCCAAGATTGCCAGCGCCGATCTCGTGCTTGTCAGCGCGGTCTCAGTGGTTGAAGTGCGGCTATTGGTCTATGGCCGCAAGGGGCATCGGGGTGTCGTTCTCGTTGATGACCTGCTGCGCCAGCCGGAATTCGAGATCGTGCCCGCAGGTGCGGAAGAAGCCGCAGCCGCCTACGCCGCCTTTGTAACCTACGGCAAAGGGTCAGGCCACCCAGCGGCGCTCAACATCTGTGATCTGTTCAGCTATGCGCTGGCGAAGTCGCGCAGCCTCCCGCTGCTGTTCAAAGGTGACGACTTCGCAAAGACGGATATTGAGCAGGCCTGAGCAAAGGCTCGCGCTTGCCGCAAGGCAAGCCGCTGCTCACTACCACCCCACCATCTCCATGAACCCGCCGAAGATCAGGCGCTTGCCGTCGAACACGACTTCGCCGGGTTTCATGAATTCATGCATCCGCTTGTCTGCCATCACCGCCTTGTTGATGCGGTCGCGGTCCTTGCGCGAGGCATAGGTGATCCACGCAAAGATCACCACTTCGTCTTCCTTCAGCTTCACGGCGCGCGGAAACGATGTCCACTTGCCCACGGGCACGTCATCGGCAACGCATTCGTGATAGGAAAGGGCGCCATGATCGCGCCAGACCTCGCTGCCCAGCCTGGCCATCTCTTTATAGCGGGCGAGTTTCGACCTCGGCACCGGGATGACAAAACCATCGACGTAAAGGCTCGTCGATTTTTTGGCAGCGGACTTTTTCGCGGAAGACTTTGCGGGCATGGCGCACTCCTTGCTGGAAGCGGCGAGCGTTTCACGAAAGCGCAAAAGAGAAAAGGGCCGCGGCATCCCGCGACCCTTTCCCTTTCGGCGCTTGCCCGGTTCCACCCCCCGATGGTTCCAGACAGCAGCCCTAGGCCCCCCGCTTAGTTCAGGCCCAGATCCAGACGCATCATGATCGAATGCGAACGATATTCCTCGGACTCCAGCGCCGCATACGGATTGAGCGGATCCATCGACGCGCCCACATAGCGGTACTCAAGCCCCGCGCCGAATGACGGCGTGAATTGATAGGTAAAGCCCGCCGTGCCCTGATACGAAATCATCGGCAGCGCATCGCGCGGCAGAAGAACGGACGAACCGGCAAACATGCCATCCGCTACCGGATAGGCGCTGACGCCCGCGCCGACATAGGGCGTGATGCCCCAAAGATCGCTGCCGAGCGAGATATAGCCGCTGGCCATGACCGAGAGCGGCTGGCTGCGCTGGGCCGAGATCGTGCCGCCGTCATCAAGCGCAATCACGCCGCTGAACACATAGGTGCCGGCAAAACCGGCGTCGATGCTGGTATCGGCCACATACTGGCTGCCGCTGCGCAACGCGTAGGGAACGATGAGGCCCGTGCCGTCATCCTGGGCCACGCCGCTGAAGAAGCGGCCACCATCGGTCATGTCGGCAGAGATGACAGGCATCGCGGCAACGCACGAAAGCAGCGCCGCGCCGATCAGCGCGCCCTTCTGCCTTTTGCCAATGCCTTGATTACGCATCGTCATCCAACGCCAGACCAAATGCCCACCCCAAGGATCCCCATGTCGGCGGCCCTTGGATTCTTGGATGAACACTATGAAAGCCCGCCCGCCAGCTTCAACGTCAAAACGGTTAACCGAACCGGATTCCCATCCCCCTGTTGCGGATTCGCCGCGACTGGAAGTTGTTAAGGTGGCGGCGCCGTCACTTTGGTGCACCGCACAAATTTCGTTGCTGGCGAGGGCAGGCTGGGCTAATTTCCTGACCATTGAGAACGTCAGGCATTGGCAATTGGCCGGAAATCCGGCGCGTCCCGTCTCCCCCGAAACGCCCCCAGCACCCCCCTCAAGCGGGGCCAGGCCGCCACCATGTCGATCCACACCAAGATCCGCCGACTGACTGTCCGCCACATTGCCGAACGCAAGGGGGGCGAGCCGCTGGTCTGCCTGACCGCCTATACGGCGCCGATGGCGCGCCTGCTTGATCCCTATGTGGACCTGATGCTGGTCGGCGACAGCGTCGCCCAGGCGATCCACGGGATGGAAAGCACGATCCCCGTGCCGCTGGACCTGATGATCTATCACGCCCAGGCCGTCATGCGGGGCGCCCAGCGGGCCTGCGTGGTGGTCGATCTGCCCTTTGGCACCTATGAGGAAAGCCCGGAGGCTGCCTTCCGCACAGCCGCCGAAGTCCTGAAAAAGACAGGCGCCGCCGCAGTCAAGATCGAGGGTGGCCAGAAAATGGCCCGCACCATCGCCTTTTTGACCCAGCGCGGGGTTCCAGTGATGGCCCATATCGGCCTTTTGCCGCAGGAAGTGAATGTGAAGGGCGGCTATCGCGTGGCTGGCCGCAGCCGCGAGGAATGGCCATCCATCATCGCCGACGCCAAAGCGGTGGCCGAGGCGGGGGCATTCTGCGTCGTGCTGGAAGGCACTGCAGAGCCGCTGGCGCGCGAGATTACGGCCGCGGTGCCGATTCCCACCATCGGTATTGGAGCCTCTGCCCTGTGCGACGGTCAGATTCTGGTGACCGAAGACATGCTGGGCCTTTTGGGCAAAACCCCCAGTTTTGTGCGCCGCTATGGCCAGCTGGATGGGGCGATTGGCGAGGCGGTGGCGGCCTTTGCCGCCGATGTGAAGGCGCGCCGCTTCCCCGGTCCCGAGCACACTTACGGCTTGCGGCAAGATTAAACCCTTGAAAGACGCAAAGCCCGCGTCACGCTTTGGCTTGAGCAGCGCTCCCAAACCGGGCAAGAGGGGATTTGCGAACCGGGCAAAGGGCTTGTAGCTTGCGCCCGCATTTCGGGCATAAGGCTGGAGCCGCGATCTCACGTGTCTGACATTTTCCGCGAAGTCGAAGAAGAAGTCCGCCGCGAGCAATATCGCAAGCTCTGGGACCGCTACGGCTTCTATGCAGTATCAGTGGCTGTGCTCGTCATCCTGGCGGTCGCCGGCTTCACGCTCTATCGCTCATGGCAGCATGGCGAGGCGGAAGCCGCCGCTGACATTTACGAGCGCGCCTCGACCGATGCGACCGAAGGCAAACTGGAATCTGCCGTCAGCCAGTTCACGGCGTTGCGCGCCGATGGCCCGGCCGGTTACGCCGCGATTGCCGGTATGCGTCTTGCCGCCGCCATGGCGGATGCCAATCAGCCGGCGCAGACTGTCGCCCTTTATGAAGAACTCATCCAGACGATCACCGATCCAAGCCTGAAGGCGGCTGTCGCCATCAAGCTTGCCTGGATGGTCGCCGATATCGAACCCGTCGATCAGATCAAGGCGCGCGTTGCCGCCTTCACCGGTGACGACAGCTTGTGGCGCCATGCAGCGCGCGAGCTGCTGGCCTACCAGGAGTACCGTGCGGGCCGCTTTGCCGAGGCGAAAGCAGCCTTTGAAGCCCTGTCCGCCGACGCCGGTTCGCCGCGCGGCGTCAAGGATCGCGCCGACCGTATGGTCGATGTGCTGACCACGATGCTTGATGCGCCGGATGCCGTGGTTCCGCCTGCGCCCGATACCACGCCGGACGAGGCGCCTGACGCGCCTGCCGAACCTGAACTCACGCCCGTTCCCGCCACCCCCTGAACCTTTGCGCGCTTGAAGGCGCAGCGCTGGTTTGAACGCCAACCGCAAGACGACCGGAGTTAGACCTTGGCCCATTCCCAGCCCAATGTGTCCCCGCGCATTGACGCGTTCCCTGTCCGCCGCACGCTCATCGCCCTGAGCGCGCTGCTGCTGCTGCCCGCGTGCGACACCGTTGGCGGCCTTTTTGAGTCGAGCCGCAAGGTCGAGATTTACGGCACACGCATTCCCGTCTTGCCACCCGACCAGGAAGAGGGCGCTGATCCGGCCCTGGCAGGCGTGCAGGTAATTCTGCCCGATCCTTACACCAATACAGAATGGCCGACGCCCGGCGGCTTTGCTGACAATGTGCTCCAGCATCTGCGGGCCGATGGGTCGCTTCAGCCGGTCTGGTCAACAGATGCGGGTGAGGGCACATCCAGCGTTGCCCAGCTGACAGCCAATCCCGTGATTGCGGGCGGGCGCATCTTTGTGCTCGACGCCGCTGTGACCGTTCGCGCCTTCAGCGAAGCCAATGGCGAACTTCT
>DEIC01000030.1 GCA_002352285.1 Alphaproteobacteria bacterium UBA2784
CCACTGGTTGCGGCGCAACATGCCGCATTGCGCAGAGTTGCCCGGCCGGGGTGGTCAATGGCATGCTGGGCGCGGGGGATGTGGTCTGATGCGGGCGGGATTTGACGCCCGGCGTAACGCGCATCCGGGTAATGTGTGGGGAACAATCATGAACCGTCTTCTCGCCGCTTTTGCGGCTTTGCTTATTCTTGTGATCGCGTCAACAGGCGCCGCGCGCGCAGCAGGGCCCGCCGACTTCGGAAATCTTCCTGCCATAGCTGCCACAACAATTTCGCCGGGGGGCACGAAGCTCGCCTGGTTTGCGAACGAAAACGGCAAGCCGATCCTGGTCATCCAGCCGCTGGATGGCGGCAGGGCAACGGTTGTGCCCCTCGGACAGAACAAGCCGCGGCGCATTATCTGGTCAACTGACATGGTGGTGTTGGTCGAAGTCAGTGCGACCACCCGCTTTCAGGGCAACTACAACACCATCTATGAGATGACTAGCACCATCTCGGTCGATCTAGCGACCGGCAATTCGCTGATGCTCAAGGTCGGCGGTGACAGTGCCTTAAACAGTATCAGGGTCAGTCGTGTTGCCAGCGACGGTTCAGGCGACGTCTTCATCTCGGTTTACGAATACCTTTCGTCCAACATCCGAGAGCCGACATCGCGCATCGGCACGGAAGGCCGCGACGACAATGCCTATTCGCTGGCCCTTTATCGCGTCGATCCGGTGACGGGCGACACAGACGACGTCGCTCGCGGCGATGGAAATACAGTTGGGTTCATCATGGGCCGTGACGATACAGTGCTTGCGCGTGTCGACTTTGATGGGGAGACAGGCAAGACAGAGTTCAAGGCGCGTGACGGCGGCGGCTGGCGCAATGTCGTCACGGTGGAGAACGCACGAAAAGGTTCGCTCGACTTCGCAGGTCTGGAACCGGGTGGCGACGGCGTATTCATGCTGGATACGCGGACTGCAGTCGCAAAGCTGGTGCGCCTTGACCTGGCGAGCGGCGCAATCACGCCTGTTGCCGGCATCACAGGCTCTGTGACCGGCGTGCGTACAGACCCCCACACGGGAGATGCTGTCTATACGGTCAGCGAAGGCGCCGAGCCGGTTCGCACCTATCTCGACAAGACGATCAAGGCCGTACGTGAGAATCTCGGCCGTGCATTTCCAGGCAAGATCATCGTGCTCAGCGGCTGGGATCGCGCGCGTACGAAATTTGTGATCAGCGTAGACGGGCCGTCTGACATTCCGACCTGGCAGATTCTCGACACGCAGACAAAGCAGGTCTTGATCATTGGCGAAGAATATCCCGGTCTTGTGGGCTCAGCGCTGGGAACGCAGTCACTGATCAGCTTTGCGGCGCGGGATGGAACACAGATTCCCGCCTACCTCACAATGCCGCCAGGCGGTGCGACAAAGAATTTGCCGCTGATCGTTTTGCCCCATGGCGGACCGGAAGCTCGCGATTACGCAGGATTTGACTGGCTCGCACAGTTTCTGGCAACGCGCGGGTATGTCGTGTTGCAACCTCAATTCCGCGGCTCAGACGGGTTCGGCAAAGCGTGGGCAGATGCTGGCCGTGGCGAGTGGGGCGGTCTGATGCAAGATGACGTCACCGATGGTGTGAAACACCTCATCGCCAATGGCACTGCCGACCCTGCAAAAGTCTGCATTGTCGGATGGTCCTATGGCGGTTATGCGGCGCTTGCAGGGGCAGCCTTTACACCCGAGCTTTACAAATGCGCTGTTTCAATCAATGGCGTGTCGGACCTTCCCGAAATGATTGGGTGGGTTTCAAACAGGGCGGGCGAGGAGTCGGGCAGCGTAAACTACTGGCGTGACCATATCGGCAACGCGATGGATCCTGAGGTCGCCGCCGCTTCGCCCGCCAGGCACGCCGATGGCGTGCGGGCGCCCGTTCTTCTGATTCATGGCAAGGAAGACACGGTCGTGCCTTTCCAGCAGTCACAGAAGATGGAACGTGCCCTGCGCGATCTGGGAAAGCCGGTCACCCTCATCGAAGTGCCGGGTGAAGATCACAACATGTCGCGCGCCGCCACCCGTATTCGCATGCTTGAGGAGCTTGGCAAGTTCCTCGCCCAGCATCTGGGCGGCTGAGGCCTATCCGCCGACAGCTCCGCCGTCGTCTTTGGTAATCACCACGACGGCGGGGCGCGGCGGCAGGGCGGGATCAAAATCCGGCCAGCGCGTGGATGGGTTGTCGAAAGTGCTGCCCGTCTCGTCGGCTGGGTGTTGAACCGCCACAAACAGCGTTCTGCCATCAGGCGTGAAACACGGGCCGCACGCTTCTGCCCCGCGCGGGCAGGCAAAGAACGCGCGCGGCACGGCGCGCCCCTCACCTTCGGTCACAACTGCCCATAGCCCGTCGGCAATGCCAAAATCATTTGCCCCGTCGGTGGCAATCCACAGCCGCCCCTTGGGGTCAAACGCCAGATTGTCGGGATTGGCAAACCAGCCCGACGGATCAATGACGCCGCCATAGGCAGGCTTCATGGCGTCATCGCCGGCGGATGGATCACCTGCCTCGATGAAAAGATTCCAGGTGAAATGATCCGCCCAGTGGTCGCGCCCGCCATCTTCGCCCGGCGGCAAGATCTCGAGAATATGGCCATAGGGGTTTGGCCCGCGTGAGCTTGCAGGAATTTTCTCGCGACGGCTGTTATGGCTCGTCAGCGCGACATAGATCTTGCCGGTGACAGGCGAAACCTCGGCATCCTCGGGCCGGTCCATCGGCGTTGCTTCCAGAAGCCGCGCTGCGCGCCGCGCATCAATCAGCACGTCAGCGGCGTCTTGGATGCGGTTGGCGGGCACAAGCGGCCCCTCACCGGCTGCCATTTTCAGCCAGCGGCCCGTGCCATCCTTGGCGAACTGCGCGCAATAAAGCGTGCCGTCCTCCAGAAGGTCCATGTTCGCGGCGCGGCTGGCCGGATCGAAGTTGCTCTTGCTGATGAAGCGGTAAAGGAACTCGCCCGCCTCGTCATCGCCCATATAGGCAACAACTGGCTTGCCGGGCTCCGCAATGATCGCCGCGTTCTCGTGCTTGAAGCGGCCCATGGCCGTGCGCTTCTTCGGCATTGCGGCGGGATCATAAGGATCAATCTCGACGATCCAGCCAAAGCGGTTGGGCTCCATCGGCGCGTTTTCCATGTCAAAGCGCGGATGATATCTGTGCCATGACATGCGCGTGTCAGCTTCTATGCCCATGCGCGCTGCATTGGCTTTTTCTGCCGCCAGCGCATCGGGAAGGCTGGCCGGATCGCAGATGAAGTTGACGTGGAAATTCTCCTCCGCCGTCAGCATTGTGCCCCACGGCGTGATGGCGCCCGAGCAATTGGCCATCGTGCCCAGAACGGTCTCGCCTGCCGGATCATCCGGTGTCTGCATGCGCTTGTGGCCGCGCGCCGGGCCGGTGATGGCCATGGGCGTTGAGGCATGGATGCGCCTTGCAAAGGATGAACCATTCACAATCTCAAACCCGTTGCCGCGATCAGCAATTTCAATGATCGAAACGCCGACGGCAGCCATTTCGGCGGCGACCCGCTCGGCCGTTGCGGCCGCAGCAGCCTCGGCGCTGCTGGCAAGGCCGGGATGCATGAGCCGCAGCGAGACGTATTCGTGGTTCACGCACAGAATTCCGTGCCGCGAATTGTTGCTGGCAAAATGCGCCGCCGGACCCGATGACGCATCATCGCTCAACGGAAGATAGCCGATGAAGTCGCAATTGAAGCCGAATTGGGCTGCCTGCGCCGCGCCGGTTTGATCGCGCGGATCAAATGGCGGCGCGCCTGCCGTCACGCCATCGCCCCACCGCGCCAGAACGCGCGCGGAATACCCCCGCGCCACATGATGCGTCTCATCCAGCACATGGGCAATCGGCTCAAAGGTGAGCGCCGTGCTCTCGTTAGCGCATGCTGAAAGAAGCGGACCGGCCGCCGCCGCAAGACCCAAAGTGCCCGCGCCGGAAAGGAACTGGCGGCGCGACAGGCGCGCGCGCGCAACATCCAACAGGCTCGGCGTTTCGGCTGCCTTGTCCGTTTCTTTCAGTGCCATTTTCTGCTCCGTCAGCTGTCATAACCAAGCGCCGCAGCCTTTTGCGGGGCATCGACCGGCGTCAGCGAATAGGTGCTTTTCCGGAAAACACGCTTGTACCAGAGCCGCAACCTGAACATGACGAGCGTATGACGTTTGGGCGACAGCTGCGCGATCAGTGTAGGACGGGGCAACTCGCGCGCCCATTTGCGTCCCAAATGCCGATAGGCGGCAAGATAATCCGGCCCCAGCCGCACAACAGCCCGCGTGTTGTGGATCAGCGGATTGTCAAACGCGAGCGCACGCCGCCCCTGCATCTCTGACGCCAGCACCAGGTCCGTCGCAAAGAGGTGAAAGCCCGGCAGCGCCGCATCCCACAGATGCGCCGCATGGCGCGGCATCACAAGAAGCACCTCATCGAGGCTTTGCACAAAGACAGGCGCGGCAAGATGCGTGCCGATCTCGCGCGCAAGGCCCGAATCCCAGATGCGCCCGCGATGAATTTCATCTGCGTCAATGCCGATGGCGCCCGCAACGCGCCAGCCAGGCTCGGCGCGATCAAGTGCCGCAATCTCGCCTTCCATGCGCGCCAGCCAGCCGCGCGGCAGATAGACATCCTGATGGGTGAAAATGCCGAATGCCGCGTCACTCTGCGCAAAGGCGGCGCCATAGGCGGCGGCAGCGCTCGCGCGGTGCCACAACACGCTCAAGCCGAGACGCCCTTCGGCGATGTCGGGCGAGCGCGCCAGATTGGCAGCCAGAATTGCCGGATCATTGGCGACGCAGAAAACGCGAAAACGCGTCATGGCGCAGCACCATCGTGCGGCTGCGTGCCTGTCTGCGCCCGGAAAAACTTTCTTGCCACCGGCAGCACAACCAGACCTGCCCCGGCAATGAATGCGGCCGCAAGCATGAACCGCTCACCCCAGTTCGCAGGGACAAGAAGATCAAGTCCGGCGACAACAATCGCCGCTGCCGCACACGCACCCAGAAAAACAAGTGTCACGGTAAAGCCGGAAATTCCGGTATGGCGCGAAAGCAGACCAAGGCTGACCGCAAAGGAAATGATCTCGCCTGCAATCAGCCCCGCCATCACGCCCGAAAGGCCCGCACCATTCATCACCAGCGCCAGCGAGACAACAAGCCCGCAACCGGCAATAAGCGTGCCCGCCATGATCGCTTTGGTATCGCCCGTCACCAGAAAAACGCACACCGGCCCTGACCGCGCAAACCGGAAAAACGCGACAAGCACCGCAAGCAGATGGATCTCATGCGGCACCTGATAGGCCTCGCCAAACAGAAGCGGCGTCAGCACGTCCAGAAAAAAGGCAAGCCCCAGCGCGCACAGATATCCCGCGCCAGCATAAAGCCACGGCACCAGCCGCGCGGCCGCTGCAATACCGCCCGGCCCGTCGCGCAGTGAGATGGTCAGGGGCAAAAGCACGCCGCCCACCACGCGCTGCGCCGCATAGACCGGCGTGACCGACAGCGACATGATGACAGCATAAAGGCCAAGGACGGCAGCGCCCAGAAAGCCGCCAACCAGAAACCGGTCGGCCTGCATGACAAGCGCCAGCGCCAATCCGTTGGCGGCAAACGGCCACGCATACCGCAGGCACAAACGCACCGCTTCGCGCGAGAAATCAGTACGGAACCTTGTGCCAACGGCGATATGGGTGCCCGCCGCCATCACCAGCGCTTCGGCCACAAAGCCGGGCAGCACGGCCCACGCATTGGCAACCCAGAACGCCACGCCTGCCGTCACGCCGAGGGCAACAAGCTGGGCAGCGATAGTAACAATGGCCTCTGGCCCAAAGCGGTAGTCGCGCTGCAGCTGCTTGATGCCCAGATGCGAAAAGCCGCGAATGACGGGAATGATCGACGCCGCCGCAAAGGCGAGCCAATAGGCATCTGCACCAAACACGTCGGCCAGAACAGGACTGAGGGCAAGGATGACGATGCCTTGCGCCAGCCCCCTGATGACACCCACTGCATGCGCCGCCGCCAGATGGCGCGCCAGCTTCTCGCGCGCTGCAACCATGACATAGCGGTCAAGACCAAGATCAGAGATCAGCTCGGCCGCCAGAATGACGGCGACCAGCGCCATGGCGATGCCGAACTCGTCAGGTGCCAGCAGCCGCGACAGCACAATGGTGCGCAACAGCCGCAGGGCAAACTCGCCGATCGGTGCAATGGATGCCGCCGAAAGCCTGCGTCCCCATGGCAACAGGCGGCGGATCATGCTGCCGGCCCGCCAACGGCGCCCGATGCCACGATCAGGTCGGCCGCCTCACGCGCACAGTCAAATCCGTTACCCGAAACATACCCGGGCATCAGGCTCCTGCCCTTAAGCCCCGCTGCCGGATCATCTTCAATCCGTGCGCAAGCCTCGGCCAGTGCGTCGGCGATGGCGTCAGGATGGGCGCGCGGCAGCGAGATCAGGTTCTCGTGTGCGCGCGACAGGTCTTTGTTGGCAAAACTGTTGGTGACCGTCAGCAGGCCAAAATGCGCCATCTCCAGTGGCGGATAGGAGGGATGGGGCGAGGCCATCAGCGACAGCCCCACCGAAGTGCGCAAAAGCTCATCAGCATATTCCGCAAGACTGAGTTTGCCTGCCGAGAGAACCTGCCGCCCGCTGGAAAGCGCAATCGGCGCATGCGGCGCGCCCGCCGAAAGAATGGCCCAGCTGTGATAGCGCGGATAACGCGCATCAAACGATTGCAGCGCCATGCGCACGAGGCTGAAGCAGTTGCGCGCCTCCTGCGGCCTTCCATAGACGAGGATCTTGCGCTCCTTCCTGGCTGCGGCCAGACGCGGCAACTGGGCCTTCAGCGCGTCAGAAAGGATCGGTTCGAACACGAAATGATGCGAAAGCCTGTGGTTCTGCGCGGCAAAATAGCCGGCCAGCAGCTGCGAGTTGAAAATGCCTGCTGTTGGCCAGTCATTGGCATAGGTATCGCGCGCCAGAAGGCTGGCCGACGACAGCGGATAGAGCTGTGGCTCGTAATCCTGGATGAAATAGAAGAGCGGCGTCTTTTCACCGCCAAACGCCGCATGGCAGCTGCGCAGCACAGGAAAGAGGTTATGCGCCGTCCACCAGGTCGTCGCAAAAAAAACGTCGCGCGGCCCGGCATCAAAACCGGAATCATGCGGCCGGACAGCAATTGCGCTCACCTTCACGCCAAACTGGCGCTCCGGCGGCAGGTTGGTAAAGACATTCGCCGCTGGCGCATCGTCATTGGTGACAATGGCGCGCAGCTCATGCGCTATCCCGCGCGCCGTCAGATGGCCCGACAGCTCATGCAGGAACGCAACACAGGTGTTGATGCCGCCATAGGCTTGGGCGGGCGAGATCGACGGCACCGCAAGATTGAGCCGGAGTCTTTCCTGATGACGCAGGATTTCGGGAACCCAATGGCCGATGGCCGATTCTTCCAGCCCGCGCGGCTGCAGGCTGAGCGCCAGCGACACGAGCCGCCGCCGCAGGGATGCGGGAATGATGCGCCGGGATAGTTCGCGGAAAGAGGCCATGGCGTTTTCTCGCACCCCTTCGGCGCGCCGCCAAGATCAATCCTTGACGTGCTTGCCCGCCGTCCAGCCCTGGGCCGAGAGATGGTGCTGACCGGCGGCAACGGCCCCCGGCTCCAGAACGGTGCCCATCGAGTCGTTCCAGCGGTTGAGGTATCCGAAAAGGGCGATGACCCCCATGATCTCGACGATTTCGCCCTCGTCCCAATGCGCCCGCATCCGCGCCCGGAGTCCGTCATCAACCGCATTGGGAACGGCTGACGCACAAGTCGCCAGATCAAGTGCGGCCCGCTCGGCCTCGCTGAAAAGCGGGCTTGTGGCATAATCGAACACGGCTGCGATCTTTGCATCCTCGGCGCCATAGCGGCTGGCCGCCAGTGCCGTATGCGCCTGACAATAGCGGCAGCCGGTCGCCGCCGATGAGACAAGGGCAATGAGCCGTTTCAGCGCCGACGTCACGCGTCCGTGATTTTCCATCACGGCCTTGTTGAGGTTGATGAAGGCCTTTGCAATCGCGGGCCTGCGCTGCATGGTCAGCACGCTGTTGGGCGGAAAACCAAGCGTCTCGTTGAAGAAGCGTGCAAGCTCTGCAACTTCGGGATCATTGGCCTGCGGCAATGGCGTAATGAACGGCATAAGGCCCTCCTCTGATGGAAGCACTCTACTGGGTTCTGACCTGGGCCTGCCACAGGCGATGCGATCATTGTTACGACACCCGGTTCCGGCCCTATGTGCGCGATGAGTTAAAGGCGGTTGTGGGCGAGGGCCAGGCCGCCTTCCGAGAAATCATCGCCAATCTGCCCGCTGACATGACGTATGAAGTCACCGGCAGACTTGACGCGGCCGGGCGGCCATTGCGCCGCCGCACCTTGCTGGTGATGGCCGGCGGCGAATTGCTGATCGATGGCGTGCGCGAGGAGCTGTTCTATCCCGCCCTCGACGCCTTGCGCGAACGCTATGGCAGGGGCCTGCCGAACATCAGCGTACAGACGACCGGCGACATCATGACCGGGCGCCACATTGAGGAGATGGTGTCACGCGGCGTGCGCACCATCGCGATTGCCTCTATCGACGACTACCATGCCGGCATGCAGGGCGACCGCAAATTTGCCTTCATGGAAAAAATTCGCGCCATGATGGCCAGGGCAGGCGCGCGCGAAATCGGCCTTGGCGGGGCGCGCGACAAGCGGCTGTCTGAGTCCACCCATCGCCCGGCGGATGATGATCCCGGTCCCTTCTTTCTCTTCTTTGGCGCCCAGCCGGAATTGTGGATTGGGGAGTTGTGGCCGCGCGGCCGCGCCTGGGCCAACGGCCTGTCAAATGCCAGCTACGAGACGAATTTCTGCGCGCGCTGGAGTGGCGGGAAGAACTTCCTCAATTACGGCAGACAGGGTTCGGAAATCGCCATCGAGCCTGATGGCGCCATCTATCCTTGCTGTCTGAAAACCAAAGCGCCGCTGGGAAACCTGACCGAAGAAAAATTGACTGACATCCTCGACAGCCTCAAAGGTCATCCCGCCTTTGAGGCGATCAATGCAGGCGACCCCGAGGCGATGGGGCTTGAGATGGGCTGGACGCGCGAAGATTATCGCAATGCGTCCACCACCACCGATCCCAAGGGCCGCGCGTTTGCCAATGTCTGCATCGGCTGCGACGTGTTCTTCAAGGAAAAACTCTCCGCCGAAATCACGCGCATCCGCAACGCACGGCTGGCCAGACAGAGCGTCACGCCTTGCCCAGCCGGTTGACCGGCAGCTTCAGATAGACATGCCCGTCATTTTCGGCCGGCGGCATGGCGCCCGCGCGGATATTCACCTGCAGCGAGGGCAGGATCAGCACCGGCGGCGCCAGCGTTTTGTCGCGGCCCGTGCGCATGGCAACGAAGTCCGCCTCGCTGATGCCGTCGTGAATGTGGATATTTNNCCGCCGGGAAAATCGGTGCGCGCCGTGCCGTAATCCGGCATGAAGACCGTATCACCGACAAACGCTGCATCATTGGCCACATAGGTCACGCACGCCGGCGTGTGACCGGGTGTGTGCAGTACGCGGATTGTGGTCTCGCCCAGCTTCAGCGTGTCGCCCTCGCTGACCAGCACGTCAAAAGCGCTGCCATCCGGCTTCACATCTGATGCGTTGAAAATCGTCTTGAAGAGCGCCTGCACCTTTGTAATCGCAGCCCCGATCACGACCTTGGCGCCCGTGCGTTCACGCACATAAGACCCCGCCGACAGATGATCGGCATGCGCGTGCGTCTCGAGCACATAGGCAATGGCAAGATTGCGCGACTTGGCCTCCGCCAGCACTGCATCAATCGAGGCGGTAGAGGTGCGCGCGGCCTTGGGCTCGTAATCAAGCACCGGATCGACAATGGCGGCCTGACCGGTTGCCTTGTCGGCCACAAGATAGGTCACGGTTGCCGTGGCCGGATCAAAAAATCCTTTGATATCAAGCATGTGTCTGTCTCCTTCGTGTGTTTCGCTGTTTTATATATTAGTACTTGCTAAATTAGTTTCAAGTGATATATGTAATGCATGCTCGCACTGACCGAACATGACCGCCTTGCCTTTGAAGAAAGCGCCGAACGCGCCGCCGCCCTTTTGCGTGCGCTCGCCAACGAACGCCGCCTGCTCATTCTCTGCCAGCTGGGCGATGGCGAATTGACGGTCGGCGCGCTTCAGGCGCGCATCGGCGT
>DEIC01000119.1:0-941 GCA_002352285.1 Alphaproteobacteria bacterium UBA2784
GACGCCAAAGAGATCGACACGCTGCTCGATGTCACGCGTCAGGTAGAGGGCCACACGATCTGCGCCTTGGGCGATGCGGCAGCCTGGCCCATTCAGGGCCTCATCCGCCACTTCCGCCCCGAACTTGAACGCCGCATTGAGGCCCGCAAGGGCGCGCGGCCCATGGCAGCGGAGTAGGCCATGACCAAGATCCTCATCGACGGCAAGGAAATCGACGTTCCCGGCGAGATGTCGCTGTTGCAGGCATGCGAGGCAGCGGGCGCCGAGATTCCGCGCTTCTGCTATCACGAGCGCCTGTCGGTTGCCGGCAATTGCCGCATGTGCCTCATCGAAGTGAAGATGGGCGGCAAGCCCGGCCCCAAGCCGGTCGCCTCCTGTGCGCAGCAGGTAAAAGACCTGCCGCCCGTGAAAGAGGGCCAGCCGCTCCACGAACTCGTCACCAGCTCCGCGACCGTGAAAAAGGCGCGTGAAGGCGTGATGGAATTCCTGCTGCTCAACCATCCGCTTGATTGCCCGATCTGCGATCAGGGCGGCGAGTGCGATTTGCAGGATCAGGCGATGGGCTATGGCCTCGATCACGCGCGCACCGGCGAACATCGCCGCGCCGTGACCGACAAGAACATGGGCCCGCTCGTCAAAACGATCATGACCCGCTGCATCCACTGCACGCGCTGTGTGCGCTTTGCCGCCGAAGTCGCGGGCGTGGATGAGATTGGCGCCATTGGCCGCGGCGAGAGCATGGAGATCACGACCTGGCTGGAACAGGCGATGACGTCGGAGCTTTCCGGCAACGTGATCGACCTTTGCCCCGTCGGCGCGCTCACATCGAAGCCTTACGCGTTTACCGCGCGCCCGTGGGAGCTGACCAAGACCGAGTCCATCGACGTGATGGATGCACTCGGGTCCAATATCCGCGTCGATGCGCGTGGCCGCGAAGTCAT
>DEIC01000119.1:956-29382 GCA_002352285.1 Alphaproteobacteria bacterium UBA2784
CCGGTGATCTTGCCTGCGCCGAAAGCATGAAGGCGCTGAAGGATCTGATGACCGGCCTTGGCGCAACCTCGATGGATTGCCGTCAGGATGGCGCAAAGATCGGTGTCGGCGCGCCCCGCCAGAGCTGGCTCTTCAACTCCACGATTGCAGGCATTGAAGATGCCGATGCGCTTCTTCTGATCGGCACGGACCCGCGCCATGAGGCGCCCGTGCTCAACGCCCGCATCCGCAAGGCGTGGCTGCGCGGTTTGAAGGTCGCGCGCCTCGGCTCCGCGACCGACCTCACCTACGAAGTGTGCGAACTCGGCAACGATCCCGCCATACTGGAGAAGATTGCGTCAGGCAGCCACGACGCCTTCACCACGCTGAAGGATGCCAAGCGCCCGATGCTGATTATTGGCGCTGGTGCGCTGGCGCGTCCCGATGGCGCAGCCATTCTTGCCGCCGCCGCCAAGATTGCGCGCAACACCGGCATGATCGGCCCTGGCGGCCACGCGGCCGAGGGCGGCTGGAACGGTTTCAACGTGCTGCATACGGCAGCTTCGCGCGTTGGCGGCCTTGACCTCGGTTTCCTGCCGGGCAAGGGCGGCCGCGATGTGGCGGGCATTCTGGCCGGGGCGGGCGCTGGCGATATCGATACGGTGTTCCTGCTCGGCGCGGATGAAATCGACACCGCCAAGCTCGGCAAGGCGTTTGTCGTCTATATCGGCAGTCACGGCGATGCAGGTGCGCATCGCGCCGATGTCGTGCTGCCCGGCGCTGCCTACACCGAAAAGCCCGGCACCTATGTGAACATCGAGGGCCGCGTGCAGCTTGCCCAGCGCGCTGTGTTCCCGCCCGGCGATGCGCGCGAGGATTGGACCATCATTCGCGCGCTCTCCGAAAGCCTCGGCAAGAAATTGCCTTATGACGATCTCGCCACCCTGCGCAAAGCAATGGCAACCGACGCGCCGCATTTCGCACGGCCCGACGTTGCGCCCGCCGCACCGGGTGCTGATCCGGCGATCTGGGAGCAGATTGGCAAAGAGGGCGTCATCTCTGCGCAGCCCTTCGCCTATCCGGTGCGTGACTTCTGGCAGACCAATCCGGTTGCGCGGGCATCGTCCACCATGGCGGAACTGAGCCGTCTGGCGGCGGCGCGTTCATCCACCAAACAGGCGGCGGAGTAACGCGCATGCTCGCCCAATGGCTTCAGGACACTTTCGGGTTCAGCGCAGAGTTCGCGGGCGGCGCGGCGTGGCTCATCATTCAGGGCGGGCTGATCCTGCTATTGATGGTCTCGCTCTTGCTGATGCTGGCCTACATCCTTCTGGCTGACCGCAAAATCTGGGCAGCCGTCATGCTGCGGCGCGGCCCCAACGTGGTGGGCGCGTGGGGCCTTCTCCAGTCCTTTGCTGACTTCTTCAAGTTCGTGATGAAGGAGCCGGTGATCCCCGCAGGCGCGAACAAGGTTGTGTTCCTGCTGGCTCCCCTCATCACCTTCATTCTGGCGATGGGCGCGTGGGCCGTGGTGCCCTTTGACGAGGGTTGGGTGATCGCCGACATCAATGTCGGCATTCTCTATATCTTCGCCATCTCGTCGCTGGGCGTTTACGGCATCATCATCGGCGGCTGGGCGTCGAACTCGAAATACCCCTTCCTCGGCTCGCTGCGCTCGGCAGCGCAGATGGTGAGCTACGAGGTCTCCATCGGCTTTGTCATCATTACGGTGCTGCTGTGGACGGGCACGCTGAACCTGACCGAGATCGTGCGCGCGCAGGATGCCCATGGCTGGAACGTGGCGACGATCCTGTTTCCCATGTTCATCGTCTTCTTCATTTCTGCGCTGGCCGAAACCAACCGCCCGCCCTTTGATCTGCCGGAAGCCGAGTCCGAACTGGTGGCGGGCTATCAGGTGGAATACTCGTCCACGCCCTATCTGCTCTTCATGATCGGCGAGTATCTGAACATCGTGCTGATGTGCACGATGACGTCGATCCTGTTCCTGGGCGGCTGGCTGCCGCCGTTCGAGGCAGAGTTCCTGGCCTGGGTGCCGGGCGTTGTCTGGCTCGTCATCAAGATCTGGGTTGTCTTCTTCTTCTTTGCGATGGTGAAGGCCATCGTGCCGCGCTACCGCTATGACCAGTTGATGCGTCTGGGCTGGAAAGTGTTCCTGCCGCTGTCGCTCCTCTGGGTCGTTGTGGTTGCCGGATATCTGGTTGCGACGGGGCGCTATCCGCTGTGACGAACGGGAGCACATGATGGGCTGGCTTGACCGCACCGCACGCGCGATCCTTCTGCGCGATTTCATCGCGGGCTTTGGCATCGGCATGAAGTATTTCTTCAAGCCCAAGGCCACGATCAACTATCCGTTCGAGAAGGGGCCGCTCTCGCCCCGCTTCCGTGGCGAGCACGCGCTGCGCCGTTATCCCAACGGCGAGGAACGCTGCATCGCCTGCAAGCTGTGCGAGGCGATCTGCCCGGCGCAGGCCATCACGATTGAGGCCGAGCCGCGTGAAGATGGTTCGCGCCGCACCACGCGTTACGACATCGACATGGTGAAGTGCATCTATTGCGGCTTCTGTCAGGAGGCATGCCCCGTGGACGCCATCGTCGAAGGCCCGAACTTCGAATTTGCCACCGAGACGCGCGAGGAGCTGCTCTACGACAAAGAGCGCCTTCTGGCGAACGGCGACCGCTGGGAGCGTGCGATCGCCAAGAACCTTGAACTCGACGCACCCTATCGCTGACGGACAATGCCCATGCTTGCCGCGATTGCGTTCTACATATTTGCTGCTGTCACGGTTGCCGCCGCCGTGATGGTCGTGGCCGCGCGCAATCCGGTGCACTCGGTGCTCTGGCTGATCCTGGCCTTCTTCAGCGCCGCGGGCCTTTTCATGCTGCTGGGCGCAGAGTTTCTCGCCCTGATCCTGATCGTTGTCTATGTCGGCGCGGTTGCCGTGCTCTTCCTCTTTGTCGTGATGATGCTCGACATCGACTTTGCCGAGCTGAAACGCGGCATGCTGGAGTACCTCCCCATCGGCGGCCTGATCGGCGTCATTCTGCTCGTCGAACTCGGGATGATTTTCAGTGTCTGGGCGTTCGCACCCGAAGCGGGAACCCTAGCCGCTGCGCCAGCGCCTGCCATGGCGCAGGTTACGAATACCGAGGCGCTGGGCCATGTGATCTACACGCAATACCTTTATGCCTTCCAGGCGGCGGGGCTGGTGCTGCTTGTCGCCATGATCGGCGCCATCGTACTCACGCTCCGCCACCGCGAAGGCGTGAAGCGCCAGAACATTGCAGCCCAGGTAGAGCGCCGCCGCAAGGATGCGGTGGAGCTGAAGAACGTCAAACCGGGTCAGGGCATCTGAGGGGAGCGCGCCATGGAAATCACCCTCACGCATTATCTGGTCGTTGCTGCCATTCTTTTCACGATTGGCATTTTCGGCATCTTCCTCAACCGCAAGAACGTCATCATCATCCTGATGTCGATCGAGTTGATGCTGCTTGGCGTGAACATCAACCTGGTCGCGTTCTCCGCCTGGCTGGGTGATCTGGCCGGCCAGGTGTTTGCACTGATGGTGCTGACGGTGGCCGCCGCCGAAGCGGCCATCGGCCTTGCCATCCTCGTCGTCTATTTCCGCAATCGCGGCACGATTGCGGTTGACGACGTCAATCTTATGAAGGGCTGAGGATCGCCATGCTTTCCGCCATCGTCGTCCTTCCGCTTCTGGGCGCCATCGTTGCGGGCCTCTTTGGCCGCATGATTGGGCACCGTCCGGCAGAAATCATCACCACGGGGCTCCTGGTCCTGTCGGCGGTGCTTTCCTGCGCCGCCTTCGGCAAGATTGCGCTGGGCGGCGAGCCAGTGACGCTGACGGTCTTTACATGGATCACGTCGGGCACCTTTGATGTGACGTGGAGCCTGCGCTTCGACACGCTGACCGCCGTGATGCTGGTGGTGGTGACCGGCGTTTCCTCGCTCGTGCATGTCTATTCCATCGGCTACATGCACGAGGATCCGCATCGCGCGCGCTTCTTCTCGTATCTGTCGCTCTTCACCTTCGCGATGCTGATGCTGGTGACGGCCGACAACTTCCTGCAGATGTTCTTCGGCTGGGAGGGTGTGGGCCTTGCCTCCTATCTCCTCATCGGCTTCTGGTTCAAGAAGCCGGAGGCGAACACCGCCGCCATGAAGGCGTTCATCGTCAACCGCGTGGGCGACTTCGGCTTCGCGCTGGGCATCTTTGCGATCTTCGTTGTCTTCGGCACGCTGTCATTCGACGAGGTGTTTTCGGCGACGCCTGCGATGGTCGGCACCACGATTGACCTTGGCGGCTTCAAGGTCGATACGCTGACGGCGATCTGCCTCCTTCTCTTCATGGGGGCGATGGGCAAGTCCGCGCAGTTCCTCTTGCACACATGGCTTCCCGACGCGATGGAGGGCCCCACGCCCGTCTCCGCGCTGATCCATGCGGCCACGATGGTGACGGCGGGCGTGTTCCTCGTCTGCCGTGCCTCGCCGATGTTCGAACATGCGCCTGACGCGTTGATGGTTGTCACCATCATTGGTGGCGTCACCGCGTTCTTTGCCGCGACCATCGGCATGTTCCAGAACGACATCAAGCGCGTGATTGCCTATTCGACGTGCTCGCAGCTGGGCTACATGTTCTTCGCGGCAGGTCTGTCGGCCTATCAGGCCGCGATGTTCCACCTCTTCACCCACGCCTTCTTCAAGGCGCTGTTGTTCTTAGGGGCGGGCTCGGTCATCCATGCGATGCATCACGAGCAGGACATGCGCAAGATGGGCGGCCTTGCCAAGCACATTCCGGTGACATGGGCGCTGATGCTGGTCGGCACGCTGGCGCTGACGGGCTTTGGCATTCCGCACGTCATCGGCACGGCGGGTTTCTACTCCAAGGACGCCATCATCGAGACCGCCTATGCCGCAGGCCCGGGCCTGGGCTGGTTCGCCTTCATCATGGCGATCTCGGCGGCCTTCATGACGTCGTTCTATTCCTGGCGCGTCATGTTCATGACATTCCACGGCAAGCATCGCATGGACGAGGAGACACTCTCGCACGTCCATGAGTCTCCCACCGTGATGATGATCCCGCTCTATATTCTGGGCATCGGCGCGCTGGTGGCGGGCATTGCCTTCTATCAATACTTCATTGGCGAGGCTGAGCACGCATTCTGGGCTGGCTCGATCTTTGTCGCCGAAGGTCACAATGCGCTGGAGGCGCGCCACCATGTGCCCGAATGGGTCATCATGGCGCCTTTGACCGTCACGGTGATGGGCTTCCTTGTCGCGTACTACTTCTACATCCGCAGACCCGAACTTCCCGCCCAGATGGCCGCGCGCGAAGGCATGGGCTACACCTTCATCTACAACAAATGGTACTTCGACGAGATCTATGACTTCCTGTTCGTGCGCCCCACGCAGGCGCTGGGCCGCTTCCTGTGGAAGCGGGGCGATCAGGGCGTCATCGACCGCTTTGGCCCCGACGGCATCGCCGCGCGCGTGATGGATGTTACGCGCCGCGCCATGCGCCTGCAGTCGGGCTACATCTATCACTACGCCTTTGTCATGCTGATCGGCGTTGCCGGGCTTGTGACGTGGCTCATGTTTGCCGGAGGCGCCCAATGATCGATTGGCCGATCCTGTCGATCATTACGTTCCTGCCGCTGGCGGGCGCTGCCTTCATTTTCTTTTTCACGCGGGCAGAGGCCGCCATCGCCGCACAGAATGCGCGCATGGTCGCCATGTTCACCACGCTGGTGACGCTGGGCTTTGCCTTCTATCTGTGGGCAGCCTTTGAGCCCGACAATGCCGGGTTCCAGTTCGTGGAAAAGGCCGAATGGCTGGGCAGCGGCATCTCCTATCACATGGGGGTGGACGGCATCTCGGTGCTGTTTGTCGTGCTCACCGCCTTCCTGATGCCGATGTGCATTCTGGCTTCGTGGCATTCGATCACAGAGCGCGTGCGCGAATACATGATCGCGTTCCTCGTGCTTGAGACGCTCATGGTTGGCGTCTTCTGTGCGCTCGACATGGTGCTGTTCTATCTGTTCTTCGAGGGCGGCCTCATTCCGATGTTCATCATCATCGGCGTGTGGGGTGGCCAGCGCCGCGTCTATGCGACGTTCAAGTTCTTTCTCTATACGCTGCTCGGTTCGGTGCTGATGCTGGTGGCCATGCTGGCCATGTACTGGCAGGCGGGCACAACCGACATCACGGTGCTTCTCGATTACGATTTCTCGCCCGAACTCCAGACCTGGGCGTGGCTCGCCTTCTTTGCCTCGTTTGCGGTGAAGATGCCGATGTGGCCGGTGCACACCTGGCTCCCCGACGCGCATGTCGAGGCGCCAACAGCAGGCTCTGTCATCCTGGCCGGCATTCTGCTCAAGATGGGCGGCTATGGCTTCCTGCGTTTCTCGCTGCCGATGTTTCCGCTCGCTTCGGTCGAGTTTGCCCCGCTGGTGATGGCGCTGTCGGTGGTGGCCATCATCTATACATCACTGGTGGCGCTCGCCCAGGAAGACATCAAGAAGCTGATTGCCTATTCGTCTGTGGCCCATATGGGCTTTGTGACCATGGGCATTTTCACCTTCAATCAGCAGGGCATTGATGGCGCCATCGTCCAGATGCTCAGCCACGGTCTGGTGTCGGGTGCGCTCTTCCTTTGCGTGGGCGTGGTCTATGACCGCATGCACACGCGCGAGATTGCGGCCTATGGCGGCCTTGTGAACCGCATGCCGCTTTATGCGGCGGCCTTCATGGTCTTTACGCTGGCCAATGTGGGGTTGCCCGGCACCAGCGGCTTTGTCGGCGAGTTCCTGACGCTTCTGGGCGCCTTTGCCGCCAACACGCTGGTGGCCATTCTGGCGACAACCGGCGTCGTGCTCAGCGCCGCCTACGCGCTTTTCCTCTATCGCCGCGTTGTATTTGGCGCGCTGGAGAAGCCCGACCTGCTCGACATCACCGATCTCGACCGGCGCGAGATCATCATCCTTGCGCCGCTGGTGGCGGGCGTCATCTTCTTTGGCTTCTATCCGATGCCGCTGCTCGAGATAACCGACGCTTCGGTGGCAGCTTTGGTGGCCGATCACGCGGCATCCATCGCAGCCCACGCAAGCCCCGCGCCATGAAGACGGAACGAGGATCACGCGCATGACGTTCCCCTTCGACCTTTCCGCAAGCCTTGGCATCGTCAAGCCTGAACTGGTGCTGGCGATGGGCAGCATGGTGCTGCTGGTGACGGGCGCCTTCTTTGGCGGTGCGCGGCAGAGTGCGATTTCGCGCGGCACAGTCGCCTTGATGATCGTTGTCGCGGCTTTGGTGCTGACAGGGTCAAAGGAACCGGCGGTCGCATTCGGCGGCAGCTTTGTGGTCAACGGATTTACTGTCTTCGCCAAGGTGCTGATCCTGGCCGCGTCTGCCGTCGCCATCCTCATGTCCGACCGCTACATGGAGCGCACGCGCGCCGCGCGCTTTGAGTTTCCGGTGCTGGTGGCGCTGGCAACGCTTGGCATGATGATGATGGTCTCGGCCAATGACCTCATCGCGCTTTATGTCGGCCTCGAACTCCAGAGCCTCAGCCTCTATGTGCTTGCCTCGTTCAGCCGGGACTCGCTGCGCTCAACCGAAGCCGGGTTGAAGTATTTCGTGCTGGGCGCGCTCGCCTCATGCCTCCTGCTTTATGGCATGTCGCTGGTCTATGGCTTCTCGGGCACGCTGTCATTTGACGCGCTGAAGGGTGTTGCGGCCACAGGCGCAAGCAATATCGGCTTCCTTGTCGGCCTTGTGTTCATGCTGGCAGGCTTTGCCTTCAAGGTGTCAGCCGTGCCGTTCCATATGTGGACGCCGGACGTGTATGAGGGCGCGCCCACGCCCGTCACCGCCTTCTTTGCAGCGGCCCCCAAGGTCGCGGCCATCGCCCTTCTTACCCGCGTGCTGTTTGATGCGTTTGGCGCGGCCTCTGACAGCTGGCGTCAGGTCATTACCTTCATCTCGATGGCCTCGATGCTGTTGGGCGCCTTTGCCGCCATCGGCCAGACCAACATCAAGCGCCTGATGGCCTATAGCTCGATTGCCAATATGGGCTTTGCGCTGGTGGGTCTGGCGGCAGGCAGCGAGCAGGGCGTCGAAGGGCTCCTGATCTATCTCGTGATTTACCTTGCCATGACGGCGGGCATCTTTGCCTGCATCCTCGCCATGCGCCGCCGCGAGGGCCATGTGGAGGACATTGACGATCTGGCGGGCCTTGCAAAAGCCCAGCCGGTCTATGCCTTCGCGCTGACGGCGCTGCTGTTTTCCTATGCCGGCATTCCGCCGCTCGCCGGCTTCTTCGGCAAGTTCTATGTGTTCAGTGCGGCGGTGGAGCAGGGCATGTGGGTGCTGGCGGTGGTCGGCGTGCTCGCATCGGTGGTGGGCGCCTTCTATTACGTGCGCATCGTCATGCTGATGATCAATGGCGAACCGCGCCAGTCCTTCGTGCGCCCGATGGATGTGGAGCTGCGCGTCATCGCCTTTGCTGCGACCGCCTTCACGCTCTTCTTTGTGCTGATGCCCGCGCCGCTGCTTGATGCTGCATCGGCCGCCGCCGCCGCGCTTGTGAACTAGGCGCGCGATGTCCTGGCCGCAAAACTGGCGCGTCGCCGTTCATGACTCCATTGACTCGACCATGGACGAGGCGCGCCGCATGGCCGCGGCCGGCGAGCGCGACTGCGTTGCCATTCTCGCGCTGGAGCAGACCAGAGGCCGTGGCCGCCGCGAGCGCCATTGGGTGTCGCCCCGCGGCAATCTGATGGCGACCTTGTTCCTTTCGCCCCATGTCGATGCCGCGCGCGCCGCAACACTTTCATTCGCGGCGGGCCTTGCCGTTGCCGACATGATCGACGCCGCCGCCCGCAAGAAAGTGGCGTCACTTAAATGGCCCAATGATGTGCTGATCGACGGCGCCAAGGTGGCGGGGCTTCTGGTCGAATCCGCGTCCGATGCGCGCAATCTGGTGGATTGGGTAGCCATAGGCGTCGGCGTCAACCTGCTGCACGCGCCGGAAGGCACGCCCTATCCGGCAACCTCCCTGGCGGCGCACGGCATCGAGCTGTCGCCGGCACAGGCAATTGCCGCGCTGGTGCCCGCCTTTGATCGCTGGCTGCGCGTGTGGGAGGGCGAGGGGTTTGAGCCCATCCGCACGGCCTGGCTGCAACGCGCCGCCCTGATCGGGCGTGACGTGACCGTCAACCTGGCGAACGAAAGCTGGACCGGCACGGCGCTGGACCTTGATGCAACGGGCGCGCTCCTCGTGCGTGATGCCAAAGGCTTGACGCGGGCCGTCACGGCAGGCGACGTATTTCCGCTGGGCTGATGGCGCGGGCGGCGCCCTGGGCCTTGAAGGGGATGATCCATGCTGCTCGCCATTGATGCCGGTAACACCAACATCGTCTTTGCCGTGCATGATGGCGACCGCCTGCGCGGTCAGTGGCGCGCCTCTACCAAGGACGTGCACACCGCCGACGAATATGTCGTCTGGCTGGCGCAGCTGATGGAGCTGGATGGCCTCCACCTGAAAGATCTCAAGGCTGCAATTATCGCCACCGTGGTGCCGCAGGCGCTCTTCAATCTGCGCATGCTGTGCAAACGCTGGCTGGGCGTGGAGCCGCTGGTGGTGGGTGAGCCGCAGACAGAGCTTGGCCTCAAAGTGCGCGTCAACCGCCCGGATGCCGTGGGCGCCGACCGTCTGGTCAATGCTGTCGCCGCGCATGAGACTTACAAGGGCGCACTGATCGTGGTCGATTTCGGCACCGCGACCACCTTTGATGTGATTTCGGAAGAGGGCGATTACATGGGCGGCGTGATTGCGCCCGGCGTCAATCTTTCCATGGAGGCACTGCATGCCGCTGCCGCCAAGCTGCCGCGCATCGCCATCGAGCGCCCGCAAGCCGTGATCGGAAACGATACCATTCCGGCGATGCAGTCCGGCGTCTATTGGGGTTACGTCGCGCTGGTCGAAGGCCTCGTCGCCCGCATCAAGACGGAGTATGGCAAGCCCATGACCGTGGTGGCGACGGGCGGGCTCTCGGCCCTGTTCCGTCATGCGACCAACGTCATCGACAAGGTGGATGCAGACCTCACCATTCGCGGTCTCGTCAATATCCATCAGCGCAACGTCAAGCTTGGGCGCGCGCCCGCCGTCAAACGCGGATGAAAGGCAAAATCGCGTCAGACGAACTCGTCTATCTTCCGCTCGGCGGCGCGGGCGAGATCGGCATGAACCTGAACCTTTACGGGTTCGGCCCGCCGCAGAACCGCAAATGGCTGATGGTCGACTTAGGTATCGGCTTTGGCGATGAAACCATTCCCGGCGTCGATGTGGTGATGCCCGACATCACTTTCATCGAGGAGCATCGCAAAAACCTCGTCGGTCTCGTGCTCACCCATGCGCATGAAGATCATATCGGCGCCGTGCCGTGGCTGTGGAGCCGACTGAAGTGCCCCATCTATGCCACGCCTTTTACGGCGGCGGTGCTGAACGCAAAAATATCGGATGAAGGCAGTGCACAGGATGCGCGCATCCGCGTGCTTCAGCTCTCGGCGCGCCAGAAGATCGGCCCCTTTGATGTTGAGCTGATAACGCTGACCCACTCGATCCCCGAGCCCAATGCAGTGGCGATCCGCACGCCCCTGGGCACCATCCTGAATACGGGCGACTGGAAGATTGATCCCAACCCGCTGATCGGCGTCACGACCGATGAGGAGGCGCTGCGCCGCCTTGGCGATGAGGGTGTGCTCGCCATGACCTGCGACAGCACAAATGTGTTTGTCCCCGGCCGCAGCGGGTCTGAGGACGACGTGCGCACGGCACTGACGCGTGTGGTGCTGGAGTGCAGGGGCCGCGTGGCCGTCACCGCCTTTGCCTCCAACGTCGCGCGGCTGGAAAGCGTGATCGCCGCTGCCCACGCTGCCCGCCGCCATGTCGCGCTGGTTGGCCGTTCGATGTTTCGCATTGTCAATGCGGCGCGCGAAACCGGCTATCTGAAAAGCGCAACGGGCCTGATTGATGCGGAGGAGGCGCGCGATCTGCCGCCCGGCCGCGTGCTTTATCTCTGCACCGGCAGTCAGGGCGAACCAGGCTCCGCCCTCCAGCGCATTGCAGCGGGTGAGCACCGCGACGTGTCGCTGGAAAAGGGCGACACGGTGATTTTCTCGTCGCGTGTCATTCCCGGCAATGAGAAAACTGTCTTCGCGCTTCAGAACGCACTGGCGGCGCGCGACGTTGAAATCATCACGGATCAGGATCATCACGTCCATGTCTCTGGCCACCCGGCGCGTGACGAACTGGCCGACATGTATCGCTGGGTGCGACCGCGTATCGCTATTCCGGTCCATGGCGAAATGCGCCATCTGCACGAGCATGCGCGGCTCGCGCGGTCATTGCAGGTGCCTGAGACGCTGGTCGCTGGCAATGGCGCCATGATCCGCCTTGCGCCCGGCAGGCCGGAGCAGGTGGATCAAGTGCCGAGCGGCCGCATGCATCGCGATGGCGCGCTGGTGGTGCCCGCCCACGAAAGCGGGGCGAAGGCGCGCCGCTCCATGTCGTTTGCAGGCTTTGTGGCGGTGACGCTGGTGATCGACGGGAGAAGCCGCCTTGTTGCCGATCCTGTGGTCGTAGCCGAAGGCATTCCGGAGAAAATCGTTGGCGCGCTCACCGAAGCTGCAACCGATGCGGCAGGCCGTCTGCGCCGTCTTGATGACGATGGCGAGACGGCGGAAACGGTGCGCCGCGCCGTGCGCCGCGCGGCCCAGTCTGACTGGGGAAAGCGGCCTGTCGTTCGCGTGGAAGTCGTGCGCATCTGAGAAAGGCGGCGTCCCATGAGCCTGGTTGCATTCCTTGCTGCCGCCACGCTGGAGGCAACACTCTGCGCCGGGCAGACGGAGCCTTGCCGCATTGTCGAGAGCTGGGATGCGGGCACGAACGGCGCGGGCACGCGTCTGCGCATCCATGAAGTGCTGATCGACAATCCGGTGGAAGAGCAGGAGAACTATTTCGCCTGCCGTCCGGGTGCGCGCGCATTCTGGCTGGAATGGGTTGATACGCAAAAGCCGCCAGTCCTGCTGATGCAGCTGTGCAATGACGGCTATGGCGCCTCGGGCGTTGGCGAGGACACGATCACCGTCAATCCGAATGAGTTGATCTGGGGCCAGATGGGTGGCTCGGCCTGGCGCTGGGACATGACCTATACCCTTGAGCTTGACCCGTTCCGCGTCAGGTCAGAACGCAGCTGCGGCTGGCATGCGCTCTCTCCGGAATGGAGTTCACGCCAGTGGAACTGGGAGACATTCTCGGGCTCTGGCGCGCACCACAACATGGCCTGCACGCCAGAGGGTGAACCGCTCGACGACGATTTCACGATTGGCGATTGCGGTGAGGCCAGCGATGCGGGCAGCTATGTGCTGGTGCCGAGGCTCGCTGCATTTCCGGAAAGCGACTTCACGCTGGGCAGTTGTGCCGCTTTGATCGATTCAGCTGGCGCTAACGGTTATGTCGTGCATGGCAGTCCGGGCGATGCAGGCGACGCCACCATGCGTGTGGTGCAGGCAGGTGAAAGCAGCTTTGTGATCGACGTGTCCGATGACAAATTCGTCGATAGTGCATCATCATGGGTGACCGCAGATCATCTGGAAGTCTGGCTGACCGGCGGCGCCAGTGGCATGTGCGCAAACAATGATCCACCGCCGCTGCAATTCGCCATCTTGCGGGATGGCAGCATCCTGCAGGCGCATGGCGGCACTGCGCCTCTGCATGATGTCACGGCGATCAACCGCGATGGCGTGTGGCACGTGCGTCTGACATTTGCGGGACCACCCGGCTATTTCACAATTGTCTATAGCGACAGCGACGACGCCAGGACGCAGGAGCGCCTGATTGCAACCAGCGCATTTCGCTACGGCAAGGCGGAAACGCTCGGCGATTCCTATTACGTGGATGCTGCAGGTGGCGCCTGTGAAATCCGCGACGGGCGGCTGGAGGCGGCGGGATTGCCGGATGGTGCACGTGTCGTGCCCTCGGCCAATGTGCGGTAGGCAAGAGACTGCACAACTTCGGTGCGTCCTTCGACGAGGGCTCAGGACGAGGATCGCGGTGCGTGGCAATAATGCCAAACACAGCCTCCTTATGGTGAGCCTTCGTCGAACCACGCATCATCTCTGTGCAACGCGACCCTTGCCCCTTGCCTCACCGGCTCCATGGCCCTAACTAGATTGCATCCTCGTCACCAGTTCCGCGGATGAAACCATGATCGGCCGCCTGAACCACGTTGCCATTGCCACGCCCAACATTGCAGAGGCCGCAAAGGTCTATCGTGATGTGTTGGGCGCGAAAGTCTCTGACCCGGTGCCGCAGCCCGACCACGGCGTTGTCACTGTGTTTGTGGAATTGCCCAATACCAAGATCGAATTGCTGGAGCCCTTGGGCGCCAATTCACCGATCATGTCCTTCCTCAACAAGAACCCGAAGGGCGGCATCCACCACGTCTGCTACGAGGTTGAGGACATTCACGCCGCCTGCGCCAAAATGCGTGCCGAGGGCGCGACCATTACAGGCACCGGCGAACCCAAAATTGGCGCGCACGGCAAGCCGGTGATCTTCCTTCACCCGAAGGATTTTAATGGTACGCTGATCGAACTCGAGCAGGTTTGAGCGTCCTGCGTGAGCATATTCGGAACCATTGTCGTCTTCACGATTGCCTGGTGGCTCAGCTTCATTGCCGTGCTGCCTTGGGGCGTGCGCTCGCAGCTTGAAGGTGGCGCGGTGGAAGAGGGCACAGAGCCCGGCGCGCCGATGCGCGCGCATATGCCTGCCAAACTGGTAGCGGCCACACTCATCGCTGCAATCATCACGGCTTTTGTTTTCCTGATGCTTGATCGCGGCTGGTTCGAAGCCTGGCTGCAAAGCTGATCCCTGAATCAAAACAGGCGCAGCCTTGATGGCGCGCCTGTTTCGGCTTCCCTTATCACCCGCGCCCGAAGGCACGGTTCCTCCCCAGGAAGGGCATGAAGCCCGTTGTGAAGCCCGGCGACCATAGGCGATGGCGCCCGATTCGGCAAATCAGCATCATTGTGTAAACCATGGCTCCAATTGACGAATTGTCATTCATCTGCCTGCGCTGTTCTATATCGCCATGCGCACGATCAGCTCATCTGCTGCGGCGATCCTGGTGGCCTTTGCCGCAATGGCAGAGGGCGCGCGGGCCGACATTCTGGAAAGCCCCAACGCCTGTGCCATTCCTGCCGACATCACAGGCCCCGGCGCCAACTGGCAGCCAGGCGTTGATGCCTATGGCCGCCCCGTGACCCCGGCGGACATGGCGGCGCCACGTCTGGCTGGGGAGTTGCGTGTGCCCGCCGAGCGGCCCTCCGAAACGGTCAATGGCGTACTCCTCAAGTTTCTGCTCGGCGAGTTCCGCATCGATCTTGAGACGGGCGCTGTTGCGGCGACCGGTAACCTTGCTGGCATCACCGAGCCGGCCCCCGCAGATTGTCCGCCCACGCGCCGTTGAAAGGATCAATGTGCGCAGGGCCTCTTGACCTTGCCCGCGCCTCATCCGACGCTTTGACGAGGGCGCGCAAGCCTCGGGGGAAGAATGCGTTTTCTGTCTCGTGTCACGATGGCGGCAGGCTTGGCGATGTTGGCCAGCGCCGCATTCATTGCACCGGCACAGGCCGGCTGGCCCATCACCAAGACCCACTGGTCAGCGGAAGACGAGCGCGACTTTGAAGCCTTCGTCACCCAGATCGGCGAAAGTAATTGCTCGACCCCCAACGAGTGCATGCGGTCATCGGCCAACCGCTACGTGGGCACCGATCACGCCCGGATCAACTTTGACAGCGATTGCGCCGACCTCGCCTATTTTCTGCGCGCCTATTACGCCTCAAAGAACGGATTGCCCTTCACCTTCGCGGCGGGCGTGCGCCCGCGCATCAAGGGACAGTCTGACCTGCGCTTCAATACCGGCGGCAATCTGATCACCGACCGGGTCAGCATCACCGGACGCGGCGGCGCCAATCCCGGCTCGGTCTTCAACCGCATCCGCGACGTCGTCTCGTCGGCAACGTTCCGCGTCGGGCCGGAGTGGGAGGATGGCCCCAATACCGACTTCTATTCGCCCGTCATTTCGCGCGACACGATCCGGCCGGGCATGCCGGTCTATGACATCAATGGCCATGTGGTGGTCATCTACAAAGTCGCTGAAGATGGCCGCATCCACTACATGGATTCCCATCCCGACTATTCGCTGACCCGCTCGGTCTTTGGCGCGCAGTTTGGCCGCGCCGATCCCAATCTGGGCGCAGGGATCAAGGCCTGGCGTCCCATCGAACTGGTTGGCGCCACGCGCCGCGGCGATGAACTGGTCGGCGGCCGCATCATCCTGGCGAAGAACAACGAGATCCCCACCTTTTCGATGGAGCAGTATCACGGCAACGTGCCTGATCCGGGCGGCGACTGGCACGCGGGCAAGTTCATCCGCGATGGCGTCGAGATGGGCTATTACGAATATGTGCGGGCCCAGCTGTCTTCGGGCGAGTTCCACTACAACCCGGTCTATGAGCTCTCAGCCACCATGCGCAGCCTTTGCGCCGATCTGCATGACCGCGCCGCTGCCGTCGAGATTGCGATTGATGCGGGCATCCACCGCAAGGATCAGCCGGGCCGCCTGCCGCCCAACATCTATGGCACCGACATGATGGAGTGGGAGATCTATTCCACGCCTTCGCGTGATGCGCGCCTGAAAACGCGCTTTGTTGAATTCCGCAGCGAAATGGGCCGCCTCATCCAGCTCTGGATCGACCGCGACACGCGCGTTTCCTATGACGGTCTCAATCTCAAAGAGGATCTGCTGGAGGCGTTCCAGCGCGAGGCGGCTGCCTGCCGCATCGCCTATACGAACTCAACCGGCCAGGTGGTGACGCTGAACTTTACCGACATCATGCATCGCATCTTCAAGCTGTCGTTCGACCCCTACCACTGCATCGAGCGCCGCTGGGGCGCGACCAGCGAGGCCGAGCTTGCCTCCTGCCCCGATGGCTCCACCAAACGCCGCTGGTATCTGGCTGAGCAGGGCTTGCGGAACCAGATCGAGCGCACCTATGAGCGGCGCATGGACTTCACCGTCAGCCAGCTGGAGGACGGCGTGCCCGGCTCCGGCACGCCGCTGGAGCCGGACGTGAACGTGCTGAAGCTCATCGAAAACATGGGCCCCCGCGTCGCCTTCCAGGGCATGCAGCCGCGCGGGGAATAGGGCGCTTGACAGAATAGATTACGCATGTAATCAATGTATCGATTACGGAGGTAATCGATGCGCATCAGTGCTGCCGAGAGTGTCGTGATGGAAGTCCTGTGGGAAAAGAGCCCGCAGGCAGCCGATGACATCGTGTCCGCTCTGAAAGAAGAGCGAGACCCGTCTTCGCCCGACTGGTCAGAGAAGACAATCAAGACTCTTCTCAATCGCCTTCTCACCAAAGGCGTGATCAACGCATCGAAGGATGGCCGCCGCTATCTTTACAGCCCTGTGATCACGCGCGATGCCTATGTACGCAGCGAGAGCAAAGGGCTCATTGACCGCCTGTTCGACGGCAAGCTTGCGCCCCTCGTTCTGCATTTTGCGCAGGAGCGCAAACTCAGCAAGAAGGATCAGGACGAGTTGAAGCGCCTGATTGCGGAGCTCGACCATGACAATTGAAATCGCAGACGCGTTGCTCTGGTCCAGTGTCACGCTTTCACTTGCCCTGATTGCAGTGTTGATCGTGCGCAAACCCGTTCGCCGATTGTTGGGTGCCCGCACGGCCTATGGCCTTTGGCTGATTGTGCCCTTGACGTGCCTTGTCTGGTTCTTGCCTGCACCGCCAAAAGAATTGGGCGCGTCCGTCACGCAGTCAGGGGGTGTGACGGATATGACCGCACACGTGTCACATGTTCCTCCCGCCATTGATTGGGCGCTTGTAGCCGTGACCATCTGGCTGGCCGGGGCTATGGCCGCCGCGTACCTCTTCTGGCACAGGCAGAAGAAATTCCGGCGGTCCCTCGGCAAGTTGACGCCATGCCCCGGGCTTGGACCGGACATCTGGACATCGCCACATGTGCACGGGCCATTGGTCATCGGGGCCTGGAATTCGCGCATTGTCATCCCATCGGACTTTCACAGCCGATTTGAACCGCATGAGCAAAGCCTGATGCTGGATCACGAGCGTGGGCATGTCCGCCGCAATGATCCGGCCGTTGCCTTGATAGGAGCCATGCTCCGCGCGCTCTTCTGGTTCAATCCGCTGGTTCACTTCAGTGCAGGTCGGCTTGCCGAGGACCAGGAGCTTGCGTGTGACGCAACAGTCATGTCCGCGCACATGCAATCGGCGCGCAGCTACGCATCATTGATCGTATCTGTGAACGGCGCCACGGCGCTGCCTGCAGGCGCATTGGCCATTTCTTCGTCAAATCTTGATTTTCTCAGGGAGCGTCTTGTCATGCTGAAACCCAGAAACGCAGGCCGCGGAGCGAAATCTGCCGGCAAAGCCCTCTTCACTTGTGCCATCGCTGGTGCAGCACTGGCGCTCACTCTTGTGCGTCCGGCTGGCGCAACGTGGATGGAGTCCGAAACCACTGGAATCGACGACCGCAATGCCAAGCTTGAGGAAGCCCTTGGGTCGGAAAAGTATCGCGCGTATGTGGAGAAAATGACCGCAGCATGCGAGGCTGCAAAGTCAGACTTCGCAGTGAATACCCTGACTGATGGGCTGACGGCTGCGCAGTTGGCCATGCTTGTCTGCATCGGCTTGCCCGAGTGACCTGACACCCAGCACAAAATAGCAAAACGCGAAATCTTCGAGCGCAGGGGCCACCCTGCGGCAGCCCCCCTATGCCCAAAAGGAGATGTGCGCAATGATCGGACTAGCAAGCATGCGCGCTTGGAAGCCCATCGCAGTGACGACCTGTTCCATCCTGTTGGCCGCAATCAGCGGCAATGGTCTGGCACAAGCTGGCGAACCTTGCGCGGGACTTGTTGATGAGGTGCGTGGAGCCATCGAGACTGACTATATCGGCTTTGCCATGGCGATCAGACCCGACCAGGAGCGGCATGCAGCGTGGCAGGCCCTTGTCTCAGCAAAGCACGCAGAAGCGTTGTTGGCTGACGACAGCGATTGCACTTTCATCGTGCATGAGCTGGCGAATTTTACTGGCGACCCTCATGTGTTCGTGCTCGACGCCGCCGAGGGTGACACGCACGCAGAAGAAATCCGGCACGTGGATGCAGGTACGCTTGCCCCGCCATCGCCGGAAGATGCCCTCTCGGGTCTCTGGTCTACCGGCAAGACGGTTGTACAGATCGTTCCCGATCCTGCCGGCGAGGCATCGACCTGGATCGCAGTCGTGACGGCGCCGAGCGAAGTCGGGTGGGAGCCGGGCGACGTGATCGCGTCATTCGTCCGGCGCGGCGATGCACTGTGGGCGCACCTCGTCCGCCGGGAGGGTGGTGTGCCCGTGAAACGGGTTGCACTGCTTGAGCGAGAGGAAACGTTTCTTCACATGGCGCCGAACACGTGGTTTCGCCGTGATCATGCCGAAAGCCGCGACATGCGTGCGCCATCAATCACACATTTGGGCAATGGCATCGAGATGATCTCGCTCGGGTCAATGGATCCCAAACATGCACCCGCGCTTGGTGAACTCGTTGACGCGCATAAGGACGCAATTTCTTCCGCAGCCCTGCTGATTATTGACCTGCGGGCCAACGAGGGTGGCAGCAGCCAGTTTGCCGCGCCACTGATGCCTTACATCGTGTCTGGCGACATGGAGGCTGCGATGGGCCTTCCCGGATATCCCGTTGCCATCGCGTCTGATCGAATGCGCAGGCACTATCAGCAGATGCGCGACCAGCATCCACCGGGACCAGAGCGCGACATGATGGATGAGTTTCTGGCCCGCATGGCGGCTTCGCCGGGTCAACTGGTACCATGGTTCGTTGACCGGGCGATGGCGGCCGCAATCATGCAAGCACCGACCATCATGCCCGCACAGGGCGGCCCTGTTGCTGTCGCAATTCTCATTGATCGCCACACGTTGAGCGCCGCCGAGGCCATGGTACTTGAGGCTGCGCGCAGCAGCCGCGTGACGCTCTTTGGTGAAGCGACGGGCGGATCCATCGACTATCAGAATGTGACCATGTTTCAGGTAGGCGAGGGCGCAACCCGCCACTATCTGGGGCTGCCAACGCTGGCGTGGTCAGATGAGGTTGTAGCGCATGGACTCAATGCGTCAGGGATTCGGCCCGATGTTGACCTGGCCCCCGGCACCGACTGGATCAGCGCCGTGCGGCTCCATTATGGGTTGTCCCCGTAAACATCGCGGGGAGGCGCCCTTCATTGCATTCCACCCCGGCGGCGGATAAACCGGCGCAGCAACAATCTGCCGCCGGAATCGATCATGCGCCTCTCCCGCTTCTACCTGCCGCTTCTCAAGGAAACGCCCTCTGACGCAGAAATCGTTTCTCACCGCCTGATGCTGCGGGCGGGCCTGATCCGCCAGATGTCGGCGGGCATCTATTCCTGGCTGCCGCTGGGCCACAAGGTCTTGCGCAAGATCGAACAGATCGTGCGCGAGGAGCAGAACCGCGCGGGCGCCATCGAGCTTCTGATGCCCACCCTGCAATCTGCCGAGCTGTGGCGCGAGAGCGGCCGCTATGACGCCTATGGCAAGGAGATGCTGCGCATCACTGACCGGCACGAGCGCGAAATGCTCTATGGCCCCACCAATGAGGAGATGATTACCGACATCTTCCGCAAGTCGGTGAAGTCCTATCGCCAGCTGCCGCTCAACCTCTATCACATCCAGTGGAAGTTCCGCGACGAGGTGCGTCCGCGCTTTGGTGTGATGCGTGGCCGCGAGTTCCTGATGAAGGACGCCTATTCCTTCGACCTTGATCCTGTTGCGGCGCGCCGCGCCTATTTCCGCATGTTTGTCGCCTATCTGCGCACCTTCGCGCGCATGGGCCTGAAATCCATTCCGATGCGCGCCGAAACGGGGCCCATCGGCGGTGAGCTGAGCCACGAGTTCATCGTTCTGGCCGAGACCGGCGAGAGCCAGGTCTTCTGCCACCGCGATCTGGTGGAGTTGCCGGCGCCTGGCGAAGATGTGGATAATGACAGCGATCTGGAGACGCAGATGGCACATCGCCTGTCGCTCTACGCCGCTACCGAGGACAAGCACGACGAAGCTGCCTTTAACGCGCTGCCGGAAGGCAAGCGCATGTCGGCGCGCGGCATCGAAGTAGGGCACATTTTTAACTTTGGCCAGAAATACTCAAAGCCCATGAACGCCAAAGTGACAGGCCCCGACGGCACCGACGTTTACGTCGAGATGGGATCCTATGGCATCGGTGTGTCGCGCTTGCTGGGCGCGATCATTGAGGCGAGCCACGACGATGCGGGCATCATCTGGCCGGAGCCTGTTGCGCCGTTTGATCTGGCGATCCTCAATCTCAAGCACGACGACGCGAAGACGCAAGGCGCGTGCGAGACGCTTTATGCGGGCCTCACAAAGTCGGGTATCGACGTGCTTTATGACGACACAGCCGAGCGCCCCGGCACCAAGTTTGCCGCTGCCGATCTGATCGGTCTGCCCTGGCAGCTGATCATTGGCCCGCGCGGCCTTGAAAAGAACGAGATTGAGGTCAAGAACCGCCGCACCGGCGCGCGCGAGATGATGTCGCCCGAAGCCGCCCTCAACCGTTTTGCACACAAGGTCTGACCGGTCATGGCCGCAGGGCCCTTTGCCCGCATAGAATGGATGATGGCAGGGCGTTATCTGCGCGCCCGCAAGCAGGAGAGCTTCGTCTCCATCATCTCCATCTTCTCGTTTCTGGGCATTGCGCTGGGTGTCGCCACGCTCATCATCGTGATGAGCGTGATGAATGGTTTCCGCTACGAGCTTCTGTCGCGCATCCTGGGGCTGAACGGGCATCTGCTGGTGCAGCCGATTGCGGGCGACCTTTACGACTACGACGCAACGACGGCGGCCATCCGCAACATTCCCGGCGTAACCCGCGCTGCCCCGATTGTTGACGGCCAGGCCATGGCCTCGGCCAACGAGATCGGCACAGGCGCGTTGGTGCGCGGCATGCGGGCCGATGATCTGGCGTCGCTGACACTGGTGGCCGATACACTGTCACCCGGCGCGCTGGAGGAATATGCGCAAGGCAAGTCGGTCATCATCGGGCGCAGGCTGGCGCGCCAGCTGGGCCTTGGCCCCGATGACCGCATCACCATCATCGGCCAGAAGGGGCCGGTGACGGCCTTTGGCTCCACGCCACGCATCAAAACCTATCGGGTCGCGGGCACGTTCAATGTCGGCATGTCGGAATATGACAGCGCCTATGTCTTCATGCCGCTGGAGGAGGCGCAGCTCTTCTTCAATCACGAGGAAACCGTCACCGCCATTGAGGTGATGACAGCCGACGCCGACAATCTGGATGGCGTGGCGGCTGCTGTTGCCGGTGTGGTGCCGCGCATCGCGCAGGTGGTCGCCTGGCAGGATGTGAATGCGAGTTTCTTCACGGCGCTGCAGGTCGAGCGTAACGTGATGTTCCTCATCCTGACACTCATCATCATCGTCGCTGCGCTGAACATCATCTCCGGCCTTATCATGCTGGTGAAGGACAAGAGCCGGAACATCGCCATCCTGCGCACCATGGGCGCCACGCGCGGCGCGATCCTGCGCATCTTCATGATTGCCGGTTCATCGATCGGCGTGCTCGGCACGCTGGGTGGTTTTGTGCTGGGCGTCGTGTTCTGCGAGAACATTGAAAGCATCCGCCAGTTCTTCCAGTGGCTGACAGGCACCGAACTTTTCAACCCCGAGCTTTATTTCCTCAGCCAATTGCCTGCCGAGATGGAGGCGGGCGAGGTGGCAACGGTGGTGCTGATGTCGCTGTCGATCTCGTTCCTCGCAACGCTCTATCCTTCATGGCGCGCCGCCAGCCTCGATCCGGTGGAGGCGCTGCGCTATGAGTAAGGCGGCGCCGGGCGGCGAAGTGCTGGGCCTCATCAATGTGGCGCGCAGTTTTGGCGCGGATGAAAACCGGCTGGATGTTTTTTCCGGCGTCAATCTCTCCATCCGCGCGGGCGAGCTTGTCGCGCTTCTCGGCCCTTCGGGTTCCGGAAAATCGTCGCTGCTCCACATTGCCGGCCTTCTGGAAGCGCCGTCGGCAGGCATCGTGCGCATTGAGGGTGAGACGGTTGAGGCGCTTTCCGATGTCGAGCGGACCTGCGTGCGCCGCCGGGCGCTGGGCTTTGTCTATCAGTTCCATCATCTCCTGCCGGAGTTCTCGGCGCTGGAAAATGTCGCCATCCCGCAGATGATTACGGGCGCGCCCAAGGCCGAGGCGCAGGCCCGCGCCCGGCAATTGCTGGAGCGGGTAGGCCTGGGCGAGCGCCTGACCCATCGGCCGGCCAAGCTCTCCGGCGGCGAACAGCAGCGCGTCGCCATCGCCCGTGCGCTGGCAAACCGCCCCAAGCTCCTTCTGGCGGATGAGCCGACCGGCAACCTTGACCCCAGGACCGCCGATAAAGTGTTCGCCCTGCTGCTCGAGATTGTGCGCGGCGATGGCCTGGCGGCCCTGATCGCCACCCACAACCACGCGCTTGCTGCCGCCGCCGACCGCACGCTGGTGCTCGACAACGGGCAATTGGTGGAGCGGGGCTGACTGCTCACCCCAGGTTTCGCACTTCCTTTCGCTCTCCCCGCGATTGTGCGGGGAGAGCAGAAATTTGCCTTCGCAAATTTCGTGAGGGGGCGTTGAAGCGATTGGTCCAAACCGGGATGATAGGTAACAGTTCACGCCAAGCGGATTGGGTGCATTGGCATGCGCACACCCGGCGCTTGACATTAAGAACTTTATGAGAACATATAGAAAACATAAGACGAAAGAGGCCGCCATGCTCCACACGACACGCCATTCCCGCCTTCACACAAACAACCCCGGCACCGGCTGGGCTCGGGAGATTGGGGCAACGGTCCTGTTCCTCGCCTTCATCTATGGCGCTCACATCTGCGTCAGCTTCCTCGCCGCCGGGCAGGGGCTTTGAGCCGCGCGCAGTTTTTCCTTTGCGGACGGGCCTGAATCATCTTGGGTGATGCCGCCCGGTGGCCTATGCCCCGAGGCACGGCAGGCAGTGCGCACGCCGCATCAAGAGGGGCATCGTGACCGGTCTTTCACCCTTCATCCATTTGCGGGTGCACAGCGCCTATTCGCTGCTGGAAGGCGCGATCAGGGTTGAGACGCTGCCGGAGCTTTGCCGCACCAATGGCATGCCCGCTGTTGGCGTGACCGATACCAACAACCTCTTTGGCGCCGTCGAGATTACCGAAAAACTTTCCGGCGCCGGCATCCAGCCGATCATCGGCTGCACGCTGAGCGTCGCAGATCTGGCCCACGATCAGGCTGCGGCCAGCCGCAAGCCGGGCGCCACCAGCCGCATGATGCCGCGCGTTGCCGCCATCGCGCGCAATGAGGCGGGCTGGCTCAATCTGATGGCGCTCGCCTCAAAGGCGCATCTCGACGTTGCTGCCGACGAAACGCCCCATGTGCGGTTTGGCGATCTGGAGGCGCACAGCGACGGCCTCATCCTCCTGACCGGCGGCCCGGATGGCCCGGTCAACCGCGCACTGCTGGATGGCAACGAGGCGCTGGCGCGCCAGTGGCTGGAGCAATTGGGCGCAAAGTTTGGCGACCGCCTCTATGTCGAACTGCAACGCCATGGATTGAATGAGGAAGCGCAGGCCGAAGGCCCGCTCGTCGCGCTCGCCTATCAGCTGGGCCTGCCGCTGGTCGCAACCAACGAGCCCTTCTTTGCCACGCGCGCAGGCTGGCAGGCGCATGATGCGCTTTTGTGCATCGCGGCCGGCCGCATGCTGTCGGATACCGACCGCCGCCGCGTGACAGAGGAACACTGGTTCAAACCCGGCGCCGCAATGGCAGAACTTTTCGCCGACCTGCCCGAGGCGGTTGCCAACACGGTCGAAATCGCGCGGCGCGTCTCCTTCATGCCGCCCAAGCGCAATCCCATTCTGCCTGCCTTCAAGCCTGCCGATGGCCGCACGGCGAAGGAAGAGCTGGAGCATCAGGCGCGCGAGGGCCTTCTGCGCCGCATGAAGGAAGTGCCGCGCCTTTATGCCGATGAGAAAACCTATCTCGACCGTCTGGCGTTTGAGCTTTCCGTCATCTCGCGCATGGGCTTTGACGGTTATTTTCTGATTGTCTCTGACTTTATGCGCTGGACGCGCGCGCGCGGCATTCCGGTTGGCGTGCGCGGTTCGGGCGCAACGTCGATCGTTGCCTGGGCGCTCGACATCACCAGCCTTGATCCGATCCGCTTCAATCTCGTGTTCGAGCGCTTCCTGAACCCCGAGCGCGTGTCGATGCCCGACTTCGATATCGACTTCTGCCAGGACCGGCGCGGCGAAGTGATCGAATACGTACAGGAGAAATACGGCAAGGATCGCGTCGCCCAGATCATTACGTTCGGCACGCTGGCCGCCCGCCTGGCCGTGCGCGATGTCGGCCGCGTGATGGAGATGGGCTATAATCAGGTGGACCGCATCTGCAAGCTCATTCCCAATGTGCCCGGCAAGCAGGTGAAGCTGAAAGAGGCGATTGCCGGTGATGAGCGCCTCGCCGCTATGGGCCGCGAAGAGGGCGTCATCGCCAAGCTCTTTGAGATTGCCGGCGGGGTTGAAGGGCTCTATCGCCACGCCTCCACCCATGCCGCCGGTATCGTGATCGGTGACCGCCCGCTGACCCAGCTGGTGCCGCTCTATCGTGACCCGCGCGCCGAAATGCCGGTCACGCAATTCGACTACAAGGATGCGGAGACCGCAGGCCTTGTGAAGTTCGACTTCCTGGGTCTGAAAACACTCACCGTCATTGCCGAGACCGAGCGCATGCTGGCCGCGCGCGGCGTTCACGTGAAGGCGGAAAACGTCGAGTTCAGCGACCCCAAAACATTCGAGATGCTGTCGCGTGGTGACGGCATCGGCGTGTTCCAGCTTGAAAGCCAGGGCATGCGCGATCTGATGCGCCGCCTCAAGCCAGACCGCATTGAAGACCTGATCGCGCTTGTGGCGCTCTACCGCCCCGGCCCGATGGACTCGATCCCGAAATACATCGCCTGCAAGCACGGGCGCGAGAAGCCGGATTACCTCCACCCCGCGCTGGAGCCCATTCTCTCTGAAACCTTTGGCGTGATGACGTATCAGGAAGACGTCATGCGCATTGCCCGCGAACTTGCAGGCTATTCGATGGGCGAAGCCGATCTTCTGCGCCGCGCCATGGGCAAGAAGATCAAGGCTGAAATGGATGTGCAGCGCGAGCGTTTTGTTGAAGGCGCAAAGAAGAACGGCATTGATGCGATTGTCGCGCGCGAGATTTTCGATCAGGCCGCGAAATTCGCCGATTACGGTTTCAACAAGGGCCACGCCGCCGCCTATGCCCATGTCGCCTGGCAGACGGCATGGCTGAAGGCCAACCACACGGCTGAGTTCCTGTGCGCCTCGATGACGCTCGATATCGGCTCGACGGACCGCCTCAACGTCTTCACGCAGGAGGCGACACGTCTGGGCATCAAGGTCTTGCCGCCCGATGTGAACCGCTCCTATGCCGTCTTTGCGGTGGAGGCAGATGCGCAAGGCAATCCCGCCATCCGCTATGCGCTTTCCGCCGTGCGCAATGTGGGCCGGCAGGCGATGGAGCATCTCGCCGCCGTGCGCGCCAAGGGCGGGCGCTTTACGTCGCTGTTTGACTTTGCGCGCCGCATCGACCCCAAATTCGTGAACAAGCGCGCGCTGGAAAGCCTTGCCGCGGCAGGCGCCTTCGACAGCATCAATCCCAACCGCGCGCAGGTGCTCGCCAGCGCCGATCTCATGCTCGCCAACGCCTCAGGCGCCCAGCGCGACCGCGAAAGCGGGCAGGTGAGCCTGTTTGGCGGCGAGGGCAGTGTAGCCAAGGATCCGCCGCTGCCTGTCAAGCCGGACTGGCAGCCCGCCGAACGCCTGCAGCATGAATTCGAGGCGGTTGGCTTTTATCTCTCCGGCCATCCGCTCGATGACTATCGCACCGCGATGCGCCGCGCGAATGTTGTTACCTATGGCCAGCTCTTGCAGGACCGCAATGCAGGCGCGCGCGCCGTGCGTATCGCCGGTGTTGTTGTGGCGCGCCGTGACCGCAAGTCACAGCGCGGCGACACTTACTCCTTCGTGCGGTTTTCGGATGTGACCGGGCTTTATGAGGCGGTGATCTTCTCCGACACGCTGGCGCAGGCCAATGAATTGCTGCAACCGGGCCGCGCCGTGGTGCTCAACGCGGTTGCCGAGTGGCAGGACGAGGAACTCAAGCTGCGCGCCCAGACAGTGCACTCACTCGACAAGGTGGCTTCAGAAGCCGAGGCTGGCATGCGCATCTTTGTTGACCGCACAGACGCGCTGCAAAGCCTCAAGCAGCTGGCGCGCGATCCCGGCCGCGGCATCATCTCGCTCGTGCTGATGCCCGGCGACGGCAGCGAAGTAGAGGTTGAACTGCCGGGCCGCTATGCCGTCACGCCGCGTCTGCGCGGCGCGATCCGCGCGGTGCAGGGCGTTGTGGATGTGGAAGAGGTTTGAGGTCAGAGCGACTTCAGCGCCTCGCCGACCCGCCCCAGCGCCGTTTCAAGTTTGTCGGGCGAGATGGCAAAACACAGGCGCAGATAGCGGTCATTCTCGGCATCGGTCTCAGGCCCGAAGGCCGAACCGGGCGCAACGCCCACGCGCGCCTTTTCAACCAGCGCCTTGGCGAACGAAAGACTGTCTTTCATGCCATCCACTTCAATGAAGGCATAGAACGCGCCCTCGGGCTTTGACCAGGTGACACGGTTCTGGCTGCGCACGAACTGGTCCATGATCTCGCGTCCGCGTGCACAGCGTCGCACCATCTCGCGCACGAAATCATCACCCTGCTCAAGCGCCGCAACGGCGCCAAACTGCGCAAAGGTTGTTGCGCCGGTATTGTTGAGCGTCGAGAGTTGCGCCAGCGGTCGCGCCAGACGCTTCGGGCCGACAAGCCAGCCAATGCGCCAGCCCGTCATCGCCCATGCCTTGGAGAACGAATTGATGACGAAGACATTGTCATCCGGTTCTGCAATCGAAAGAAACGAGGGCGCATTGGGCGCGTCATAGACAAGCTGGCCATAAACTTCATCCGCCAGAATGGCGAGGCCGTGCGCGCGCGCAAAGGCGAGGAGCTTCTTCTGCTCCTCTGCGCTGGCCACCCATCCGGTCGGATTGCCGGGTGACGCACAGAAGATCGCCTTGGTGCGCGGTGTCACGGCGCGCGCCAGCGCATCGAAATTGAGCGACCAGTCGCCACCGCCATGCGCGCGCTCCAGCCGCACGAACACCGGCTTGCCGCCCACCGCCTGCACTGCAAAGAAAATGTTCGGCCACACAGGCGAGATGACGATCACCTCATCGCCGGTCTCGACCGTGCATTGCAGCGCCGTGATGACGGCCAGCATTGCCGCACCCGGCACGGTCACGCGATCAATATCGAGCGCGAGGCCATAGTGGCGCTTTGTCCAGTCCACTATTGCCTGCCGAAGGCGCGGATGACCCGCCGAGAATGTGTAGAAGGTCTGACCCTCATCCAGCGCCTGCTTGGCCGCATTGCGGATGAAATCGGGGGTCACGAGGTCACTTTCGCCGAACCACAGCGGAATGACATCCTTGTGCCCCAGCCCCAGCCGCGACACCTCCCCGATGCCATTTCGGCCAATGAATTCAATGGATTGACGGATCGGCGTTTTGGCCATCGGAGAATCTGCCATGGGAGTGCGGGCGAAAGGCCAAGGTTTCTAATGCCTTGACGGCCACGGCGCACGTCAAATCCTGCTGAAACCGGCTTGCCGGGGCACGGTCAATTGCCTATAAGCCGCGCCACTTCCCGCGCGGATCAGGGTTTGAGAGGGGCCAAAAGCTCCCCATCAGGCCATCCGGTGTCAAAGCCCCATCCCGGGGTGATGACCATGATCCGTGCCGGTCAACCGGAACCAAAAGAGAGAGACATGCAGCTTCCTGACTTTTCCATGCGCCAGCTNNTTCCTGTTCGGCGCGCGCAACAACATCCACATCATCGACCTCGCCCAGACCGTGCCGATGCTTCATCAGGCACTCGTCGCGCTCAAGCGCACGGCGATGGAAGGTGGCCGCATCCTGTTCGTCGGCACCAAGCGCCAGGCGGCAGATCCGGTGGCAGAGGCCGCCAAGCGCTGCGCCCAGTATTACGTGAACCACCGCTGGCTCGGCGGCACGCTGACCAACTGGCAGACGATTTCAAACTCGATCCGCCGCCTGCGTCAGGTGAC
>DEIC01000011.1 GCA_002352285.1 Alphaproteobacteria bacterium UBA2784
TGCCGCAGCCTGATGCCCGACATGGACGCCTTCATGGATGATCTGCGCGAAAGCGTTGATGAGCTGGATAAGGCGGCGTCCGCAGTCAAACCGGCGAAGAGGAAGCCCGCCCCCGCCAAAGCGGCAAAGCCGAAGGGCAGGGCTTCCAAGACGGCTGGCGCTACGGCAGCCTGACACCGCGCTGTCCGCCTATTCGCCGTGTTTTCTGCGGTGATTGCGCCAAACAATCACCGCAGGGATGCGGCTGGCAGGTCGATGCCAGAACATTGCTCTCGCATGAGAGCATGTTATCTCATTGAAATGAATGCTATTTCTAGAATCTTCCATGCGCCCCTTGAACTTTGCTGCACCGCAACATAGATGTTGCATTGCAGCGTAAAACGCTGTAGCACCATCCCATCGCTGCCCCGCCCGGGGTGGCATCCCCCGCGCCGATGCGCGCGGTCAACGCGATGCAATCGACAGGAGACTGACCCATGGTTGCCAAGAAGACCGGAGCCAAGCGCGCCCCGAACAAGTCCAAGACCGCCCCCAAGGCGGAAAAGATCAACAAGGCCGAGTTCAAGGCCGAAGCCAACGGCGCCGAGAACTTCATCGAGCGCGCCCGCGAAGTGTTTGAAGAGCGCGCCGAGCGCGTGATGGACGCCTTCGCCGGCGTGCGTGAGCGTTTTGCCGACATGCGCCTTGGCGCGACCGACGTGGCCGAAGTCCTGCGCAATTCGTGGGAACTGGCCGCGTCCAGCGCCCGCGACGTCAACATGCAGATCATTGACTTCGCCCAGGCCGACCTGAACCGCCTCTTCGACGCCCAGCGCAAGATGCTCAAGGCGAAGTCGCTGCGCGAAGCCGCCGAGATCCAGGCGAATTTCTTCCGCACCCAGTTCGAGCTGGGCGTGAAGCAGACCCGCAAGGTCTCGGAGATGGCCGTTGAGTCGACCAAGGAAGTCTTCGAGCCGATCACCACGGGCTTCTCGGAAATGCTTGAGAAGACCGGTCTGCGCAAGGCGGCCTGAGGCCCTTTGCCAACCCGATAAAGCACAAAGGGTCGAAAAACCCTCGCGCTTTGGAAAGGCAGCCCTCCCCCCGGGCTGCCTTTTCTTTTGGGCCGGGGCTTCAAAATGTTCGTGGTTAACATCGCGGGCCAAAACCGGCCCCGATCACGCAGCCGTTAGACGGCCCGGAAGGTTTTGCCCTATATCTTCACCTGATACTGCAAGAACCAGCCGGTTTCGGGCCAGCACGTGAGGCGCTCCATGATTGTCTTCAAGACATTCTTTCTCTGGGTGATGCGCATGTTCCGCAATGCGGTGAATGTGATCTTCACATTCATTGCGTTGCTGATCCTGCTTTTTGTCGGCGCATCAGTCTGGGGCATGTTGAGCGACAAGGGCCTGCCGCCCGCCATCGTGCTGACGCTTGACCTGCGCGGCGGCATGACAGACCAGCCGACCTTCCCGCCCTTTGGCATTGGCAGCGTGCCTGTCGCCATGACCGATCTGGTGCAGGGCCTCGAACGCGCCGAAACCGACCCGCGCGTAAAAGGCATCGTCATCCGCGTTGGCGGCGGCGTGTCTTTCGCCCATGCGCAGGAACTGCGCGCCGCGCTCGCTTCATTCCGCGCGCAGGAAAAATTCGTCATCACCCATTCGCAGGCGTTCTACACCACGGCGCTCTCCGAATATTATCTGGCGACAACGGCCGACCAGATCTGGCTTCAGCCGTCGTCGATGCTGAATTCGGCCGGCATTGTCACTTCGACCGTCTTCTTGCGCGGCCTCTTTGATCTGGTAGGCGCCGAGGTCTATTTCGCCCAGCGCTACGAGTACAAGAACGCTGCCAACGTCTATACCGAAACCGACTTCACGGATGCCCACCGCGAGGCAACCGGCGGTCTCATCAACTCGATTTACGAGTCGCTGATGGGCGACATGGCGGCCGCGCGCAACATGAGCGTTGAAGAGTTCAAGGCGCTCATCAATGCTGGCCCCTATACGACCGAAACGGCGTTGCAGGCCAGGCTGATCGATTTCCCTGGCTTTGACGATGACGCCGAACGCGCGGCGCTCGACCGTGCGGGCGCAGATTCCGACACCGTCGATTTCTATGCCTATTACGCGCGCGAACGCAGCCCGTACGAGGCGCCGATGGCGGGCGCGACCGTGATCGCACTCGTGGGCGGCGAAGGCGGCATCAATGACGGCTATTCGGGCTCCGATTTCTCCGGTGACATGGTGATGGGCGGCGACACGATTGCCCAGGCCATCCGCGACGCCACCGCAGACGAGGAAGTGCGCGCCATCGTCTTCCGTGTCTCGTCGCCCGGCGGTTCCGCGATTGCATCCGATCAGGTGCTCGATGCGGTGCGCAAGGCGCGCGGTGCAGGCAAGCCCGTGATCGTCTCGATGGGCCCGGTTGCCGCTTCGGGCGGCTATTATGTGTCGCTTGATGCCGACTGGATCTTTGCCCAGCCCGCAACGATCACAGGCTCGATTGGTGTTCTGTCGGGCAAGATCAATCTGACCGGCGCCTATAACATGATCGGCCTGTCGCCCCGTACGCTTTCGGTTGGCAACAATGCCGATGCGATGTCGGAGTTCACGGGCTTCACGCCCGAGCAGTGGGAGATGTTCAACAAGCAGGTGGACAACATCTACTGGGACTTCACGCAGAAGGTTGCTGATGGCCGCTCGATCCCGGTTGATCGCGTGCGCTGGGAAATCGGCAAGGGCCGCGTGTGGTCGGGCGCCGATGCGCTGCGGCTTGGCCTGATCGACGAGTTCGGCGGCTTGCGCGCTGCAATCGCCAAGGCCCGTGACATGTCAGGCGGCGCGGCCGACCAGCCGGTGCGGTTGAAGGTCTATCCCGAGCCCATGAGCGCCTGGCAGCAAATAGTCTCGGCCAGTGTCAGCGTCGAATCCGGCTTCATCAAGCTCGCCCGCATTGCCGATGCGCTCGACATGAAGAGCGTGCGCGACATGCTGACCGCGATGGAGGCGGCCGACGAACCGGTCTTGATGGAAACGCGCATGCCCGAGATGGAGCTGCGTTGAGACGGCACCCTTCGACGAGTAAAGTATTATTGACATCATGTAAGTAATATCTTACATCCCCTGCCCAAGGCGGATGCCGGCAACGGGAGATGGAAGATGTCGCATCGTGAGCGCTTTGCGCTTGTCTGGGTTGTCGCCCTGGTCGTTGTGCTGGGAACCTATATGGTTCTGGTTGCGGCACTGCCCGGCTATGACGGTTTTGGTGTATCCACAAAAATCGCACTGCTGGGTGGTACGCTTGGCATACTGGCCCTTGCGGCTATCGCAACCCAAATCGCTGCACACAGTGCCGCCGACCGCCCGGAGAGTCTTGCGCTTGATGAGCGTGACCGGCTGATTGCGGGGCGCGCTGCGGCGGCGGCCTATCATGTGCTGATCGCAGGCATGATCATTGTGGGCATCGTCATGCCCTTCAACAAAGGCGGCTGGGAGATCATCAACGCTGCACTGCTTGCCATTGCAGCAGCCGAGATCGTGCATCACGGGTTGATCTTTGCTGCTTACCGGAGGGGCGTGCGTGCCTGATCGCACACTCTCAAACAATATCCGTGTGCTGCGTTTCATGACAGGTGAGATGACGCAGGCCGATCTTGGGAGCAAGGTCGGGGTCACACGCCAAACGATTGCGGCGATTGAAGCAGGAAAATACAGCCCGACGCTTGAGTGCGCCTTCCGCATTGCCGAAGTGTTCGGCAAGCCGCTGGAGGAGGTGTTCAGCTGGAAGTGATGACCGGCGTTTCAGAACCGGAAGCGCAGGCCCACATCAAAGCTGTGCGAAGAGACGCTGAAGGAATAGTCGTCGCCGAACACGTCAGGGATGTCGGTTTCGGTTGCCGCAAAATAGCGGTAACCGGCCGACGCCACGATGCCTTCGTCGATCGGCATGGAAACGCCAGCCATCAACTGCCAGGCAAAGGTCCACGACGTTTCATCAAACGCCACCAGCAGCGGTCCTGAATCCATGTCAGCCATGATGGCAGCTGCGCCAATGCCGCCGCCGACATAGGGCTTGAACGCAAAATGATCGAGCGGGATGTCGTAATAGACATTCGCCATGATGGCCGCGACCGAAAGATCGCCATTCACGTCATAGACGTCGCCCACCAGATCAGGAACATTGATGAGGTCTTTGGTGACCTCGAACTGTTCAACCCCGCTGGTGAGGTAAAAGAACTCGCCTTCAATGCGCAGCCCGTTGGCGAACTCATAGCCAAGCGCAACCCCGCCGCCAAAGGAGTCCGTGTCTTCGACATTGACGGCAGTCAGCGCAGAATCGGCCTCGCTGTCCTCGGTCCATGCAAAGCTGCCGCGCAGGCCGAGATAGGCGCTCTCGCCGGTCACAGCCAAGGCAGCGCTGGCACACACAAGGCCAGCAATCAGGGCGACAAGGGTTCCGGTGCGGCGCATGGCAGGCTCCCGAGCGGCAAGTGGCCGGGAATCAGCCCCAGCCCAACACCAAAGCCTGTTGCCACAGGGGTAAATGACTGGTTAAAGCCCCCATCCTTTGCCCTAGCCGGTCCGGTCTCAGCGTCGATTGGACCTTGAAGGGAAAAGGCCGCGCACCTATGGTGCGCCCCCTTCGGCATGCCGCCTTAGCTCAGTTGGTTAGAGCGCCAGATTGTGGATCTGGAGGTCCCCCGTTCGATCCGGGGAGGCGGTACCATCCGGCCGCATTGCCCTTGATATGAAAGGAAATTCTGCGCCAGATGGGTGCGGAACCATTCCGGGGAACGAAGGGCAAGGACATTGGCGCAGGCGTCCCCCACTCAGGATCCGCTGCCAGTTGTTACGCCGGGCAACGACCTGCCGCCGTTGCGTGCTGGGCTTGGCCTTGCCCTTTTGATTGCCACCTTTCTTGTGGCGGCCCAATTCGTTCTTGAACTGACCCTGCGTGACGGCATCGCCGATCCGGTGGGCCGGAAGCTCGACCTCCTGGCAGAGCAGGGCGCGAATGTGGATGTCATTCTGGTTGGCACCAGCCGCACCTTCTACGGCTTTGATCCCGTCGCCTTCTCAAGCGGCGCGCGCGAGGCGGGGTGCAACTGGACGGCCCTCAACATGGGCATCGCGATGATGGATCGCGCCACCGAGGCAGTGGTGGCCGGAACGATTGCCGATCTGCCGCCCCGCAAGCGCATCGTGCTCTTTGAGTCACTGCCTCTGATGCTCACCAGCAATGTCTCGGCAGGCCAAATCGATTTTGGCGATCTGGTCCGCTTTGGGCGCGCCGCATTGCCCGTTCAGGAAAACCGCACCGACCTTTCCCTCGACATTCTTTGGGCGGCAGACCGGATCGTGGCTTCCAGCGCGCTGATCAGCACATTTGCGCTCACTGGCCCTGACCCGATGCAGCCGGACTTTGCGCGCGGCGGCCAGCTTGTTGCCGAAAGCTATAAGCTGGCGCCGCCCGCCGCCAATCTGTTGGTGAACACGCATTCCTGGGTATCGCCGGGCGAAGGCGCTGCAAATTTCATTGCGCTGCGAACGGAAGAGATTGCCGGCAACTGGCTGAGCGGCCTTTACGCCTTTCCGGCGCTCTCCGTCTCAGGGCGTGAGTTCGTTCTTGCGGATGAAGCGGAACGCCAGAACCTCGCTTACTTCAATCTCAACGCTGATGCCGTGCGCAGCACGCTGACGCCAGAGGACTGGTTCGACACCTGGCATTTGAGCCGCAGCGGCGCCGACAAAGTCAGCCGCGCCCTTGGAGCTCAGCTGTGCGCCCGCTTCGGCGCGGCGATGGCGGATGAGGGCAACTGATGCTCTTCATCGAGATCCGCTATTTCCTCTTCTTTGCGGCGTTCTTCTGCGTCTATTGGCTCTTGCGCAACAACACGCAGCGCAAATGGCTGATGGTCGCAGCCTCCTATGGCTTCTATGCCATGTGGGACTGGCGCTGGCTCGGCCTGCTCTTCCTGTCCACAGTCGTATCGCACATCGTGGCGCGCGGCATTTTCCTGTCGCGCAGTGATGTGGAGCGGCGCTGGTGGCTGGTGCCCTCGCTCGTCTTCCACATCGGCATGCTGGGCGTCTTCAAATATTTCGATTTCTTCTCGCGCTCTTTTGCGGCGCTGCTGACATCGCTTGGCGTCACGGTTGATCCCGTCATCCTTGATCTGATGCTGCCCATCGGCATCAGCTTCTATACGCTGCACAATGTCAGCTATATCGCGGACGTTTACATGCGCCGGATCGAGGCGCGCGAGAGTTTCCTCGACATTGCAACCTTTGTGGCGTTCTTCCCGCAGCTGGTGGCGGGGCCCATTTTGCGCGCCCGCCAGTTCGTGCCGCAGCTCGACACCTTGCGCAAATTTTCCGATGTGCCGGTGCGCGCGGCTTTGTTCCTGTTTCTTGTTGGCTTCGTCAAAAAGGCCGTGCTGGCCGACAATATCGACCCGCATGTCGATGCCGTGTTTGCCGATCCCGGCGCCTATACGGCGTGGACGGTCGCGGGAACCTCGCTCCTCTGGTCGATGCAGATCCTGCTCGACTTCTCAGGTTACTCAGACATGGGAACAGCGTCTGCGGCCCTTCTGGGCTATCGCTTTCCGCAGAACTTTTTCGCGCCGCATCTGGCCGTCAGCCCCGCTGATTACCGCCAGCGCTGGCATATCTCGCTCACCACCTGGCTGCGTGACTATCTGTTCGTGCCCTTGGGCGGCACCAAAGGCGGGCGGTGGCGGACGCACCGCAACATCTTCATTGTCAATCTGGTGTCAGGTATCTGGCATGGCGCGGCGTGGACCTTTGTGCTCTGGGGTATCTTCAACGCCATCGTCATCAGCGCCCAGCGCGAGATCGATCAGTCAGGGTTCAAGGAAAAAATTCCGCGCGCGCTGCGCATCATTTTCGGCTTTGCCATCACGCTCTATACGACAGCCTGGGTCGCCTATGCCTTCCGGGCAGACGACATCGCAACAGTCGGTCACATGCTGGCGATGAGCCATGGTCTGGCGCCCGGTGGCACACAAAGCCTGCCCGTTGATCCGCTGCTGGTCTTCTTTTCAATTCTGGCGTGCCAGTTCGTCGCCATCCGCTTCAACATCACGCACCGGATGGAGAAGATGAACTGGTGGATTTTTGCCGTGCTGATGGGCGTCGCCTTTGCGCTGGCCTTCGCGCTGCGCTCGCCTTTTGCCCAGCCGTTTTACTATTTCCGCTTCTAGGCCAGATCAAACGCGACAAGCGACAACCCGTCGGGTGATGCCTCGGCGCGGATCGCATCCTCCTGCGCCATGGCCACGCCATCTCCCGCCTTCACGGCGATGCCGTTGATCTTGCCACTGCCGCCATGCACCTGCACCCAGGCGTGCCGCCCCGGCCGCAATGAATATTGTGCGGACCGGCCAGCCTCAAGCGCCGCCACATTCAGGCGGGCATCCTGATGGATGGCCAGCGCATCAAGGGCAGCAGATTCATCAAAGCCGGCCACGACAGTACGGAAGCGGTTGCGGCGCTCCTCGGCAGAAAAGCTCCGTTGGTCATAGCGCGGCGCATGGCCGGTACGGTCCGGCAGCACCCACATCTGCAAGAGGTGAACAGGCTCGCTGGCCGAAGCGTTGAATTCGGAATGCGTCACGCCCGTGCCCGCGCTCATCACCTGCACTTCGCCCGGGCGGATGACCGCGCCATTGCCCATGCTGTCACGATGCTGCAACGCGCCGGAGAGAATGAGTGTCATGATTTCCATGTCACGATGGCCGTGCGTGGGAAACCCGCCGCCGCCGGCCACGCGGTCTTCATTGATGACGCGCAGCGCACGGAAACCCATCACTTGCGGGTCGTGATATTCGCCAAAGGAAAAGCTGTAACGCGCTTTCAGCCAGCCATAATCGGCCTGGCCGCGCGCATCGGAAGGGCGGTGAAACAGCATGGAATGGCTCCACGAATTGGTGTGTTGCCGCCAAGATGGGGCTATTCCCGCGCCATTCAAGGGCAAGCGCGGATTTCACTCCGAATGTGGTATTATGCACCCCCTGACAAGGCCGCCGTGGCGTTCCTATATTTGGAACAGTTCTAAACTGAGAAAGGCCGAAGACAATGCATCCGACATCCCACGATCTGCCCAAGGCATCGCGCGCCGCCATGGTGGCGCTGCTCAACGCCAATCTGGCGACCACGCTTGATCTGGCGCTTCAGGCCAAATACGCGCACTGGAACGTGAAGGGGCCATCCTTCATCGCGCTGCATGAGCTTTTTGATCAGGTGCACACTGCCGCAATGACCATGGCCGACACGATGGCAGAGCGCGTCACGGCGCTGGGCGGCACGGCGGGCGGCACAGCGCGCATTGTCGCAGCAAGCTCTGCCTTGAAGGAATACAGGCTGAAGGCCGCAGGCGGCGCAGAGCATGTCAAGGCGCTGGCCGCCGCGATTGCCGGTCTTGCCAAACCCGTTCGCAACGCCATCGATGCTGCCGCGCAGGCGGGCGATGCGGGCACGTCTGATCTTTTCACGGGCGCATCGCGCGAGCTCGACAAGCTCCTCTGGCTTGTTGAGGCGCATGGGTGAGCGTGGCAGCTGGTGCGGAAGTGGGGGCCCCTTCAATTCACCTGCCGGTCGCGGCCCTGCCAGTAAGGCGCGCGCAATTCGCGTTTGAGGATTTTGCCGCTGGGATTGCGGGGCAGGGCTGAAACGAAATCAACACTGCGCGGGCATTTGAAACCGGCAATGCGCGTGCGGGCAAAGCCCATGATGTCGTCGGCGGACGCGGTTGCTCCCGGCTTGAGCACCACAATGGCTTTTACCGTCTCGCCCCATTTGTCGTCGGGCACGCCGATGACAGCAACATCGGCAATCGCGGGATGGCCGAAGATCGCGCTCTCAACCTCGGCGGGATAGATATTCTCGCCGCCAGAGACGATCATGTCTTTCACGCGGTCATGCACATAGACATAGCCGTCTTTGTCCATGTACCCGGCATCACCCGAACGGAACCAGCCATCATCCGTGAAGCTTTTGCGCGTCGCATCAGGCAGTTTCCAATAACCCGGCATCACGCCATGGCCATGGACGCAGATTTCGCCCACCTCGCCGCGCGGCAGCTCCACACCATCGGCGCCCGCGATCTTGATCTTGACACCGGGCAGCGGCTTTCCGGCGGAACGCATGCGAGCATTGCCGTTGGGATCGTGATCTTCGGGCGGCAAATAGGTGACGGATCCCGTCGTCTCGGTCAGCCCATAGACCTGCACAAAGCCGCATTTGAAAACGTCCATCGCGCGACGCAGCAGATCTAGCGGAATGGGCGATGCACCATAGAGAATGCATATGAGTGACGAAAAATCGGTTTGTGCGCAGGCAGGATCATCCATCACGAACTTCATCGCCGCAGGCACAATGAAGAAGTGACCGACGCGGTAATCCTGGATTGCCTTCAGAACGCCCGGCGGCGTGAACTCGGCCAGCACGATGTTCTTGGCGCCGCTGTAGAGGCCCGAAGCCCCCCAGCCCGACCCGCCAATGTGGAACACCGGCATGGCGACAAGGCTGGGATCACCCGGATTGAGCTGCATGAACGCAGTTTCGTCCGTGTTGGCGGAAGCCGCGCGCCCTGCCAGAAAATTGTGATTGCTCAGCATCACGCCTTTGGGATGGCCCGTCGTGCCGCTTGTGTACATCTGCACGAACACGTCGTCGGGTGATGCAGGCAGATGCGGATCGATCGCGCTCTGGCTGTCGCGGAAAATCTCATAGGCCTCAAAGCCGGGATGCCCGCCCTGCATGGCGATGATGTGGCGCACGCACGGGATGTCGGCCTTGAGTTTCTCCGCCAGCGCATAGAATGGCGCACCCACAAACAGCACTTCGGCGCCCGCATCATTGATGATGTAGGCAAGCTCCGGCGCTGCCAGCCGCCAGTTGAGCGCCACGGTCACCACATTGGCCTTGGCGGCCCCGAACAGGATCTCAAAATAGTGGTCCGAGTTCTTGTCGAGAAACGCAATGCGCGCGCCCGGCTTGACGCCCAGCGCCGCAAGACCGTTGGCAACCATGGAGGTATGCCGGTCAAACGATGCATAGGTCGTCACCCTGTCATCCATGATGAGCGCCGTTTCACCAGGTCGGTGGCGCGCATGGAAACGGGGTGCATCCGCCATCACCTTGATCTCGGAAAAATAGGCCATCGTCGCAGCTGCGCTCCGTGTTCAAGTTCACCGCGTGGTCGGGCGGCACATCTGCCGGCACTGCATCACGCGTTGCCCGGCCGCACGAAAGCAGGCCGCAAGCGCGGCGGGGTCTTCCCCCTCGGCGCGCGCAGCTTCGATGCCGCCGCAGGTGTGATATTCAAGGCGCTCATAAACCGGGCAGTCTTCGCACGCTGTCGGCTCCGCACCGATGGGCCGTCCGTCCAGCTGCCCGCCCGCCGCATCCTCTTTGATGCCTGACGGCGATGCATAGCGATAGGCAATCCCCTTTTCATTGACCGTCAGCGTGACTTTGCCGCCGTCAATGCAGCTTTCCTGGCCATAGGTCAGGCGCTCGAGATAGACGGCCGTGCCCGGCACATCCTCGTTTTGATAGACGAGTTCGCCGCCGCAGCCATAAGTCTGATAGTCGATGAGCGACGTGCCGCCATCGGTAATCACGATGGCAACGCGAAAGGGCTGATCGCTGCCGCGCGGGACATCGTATCTGGCTTCGCCAACCCACACACCGGTAAAGGGATTATCCCATGCCTGGGCCACGCCGGTTGCCATCAGCGCCACCGCAAACCCCGCAATCAGCAATTTGTGAACCAGCCGCATCAATACCCCCCAGGAATGTGATGTGCGCCAGCAAAGCAAATCGCGGCAAAGGTTGAAAGCCCGTTGGCGAATGGCTTGCGCCACGCAATACTGGCCGCACGAAAGGAGCCGGACCCCCGGCAACAAACATGTCACGACAGTTCATCGCCGCCATCATCCTTGCCGTAATGGCAGAAAGCACCGCCATGGCCAAACCCGACGAGGTGGGTGAAGCCGCCACCGGCTGCGCCCAGACGATGGAGTCCGTAGCCTTTCTGACCGGCCACTGGAAAAGCGAGAACCCGGTCAATGAGGAAGTCTGGCTTGCGCCTGCCAATGGCCTGATGCTGGGCATGGCGCGTTCGCTTTCGGCCAATGGTGCATCATTCGAGTATCTGCGGATTGAGGCGCGCGATGGCGCCATCGTCTATGTCGCTCAGCCGGGCCGCGCAGTTTCACCGACTGACTTTCCGATGACCGATTGCGGCCCCGGTTTCGCAACCTTTGAGAATCCCGATCACGATTTTCCCCAACGCCTGCATTATGAAATGCGTGGCGTCGGCATTCTGACGGCAACCGTCGAGGGGCGTGATGGCCACGGCGTGATGTCGGGTTTCACCCTTATCTGGACGCGCGTGGAGTGAAAATGCCGTGATTTGGCCGTATTCGCCCCGCAACCAGATCGCTGCAAATGGAGAAGGAGCCAGCCATGAGTGACGTTTCCCCGCGCCGGATCAAGGATACTGTCTTCTCGCTTTTGATGGCGTCGTTTGTTGTCGGCATCCTGCTCTGGGTCTTCGGCATTGATCCGATGGATCTGTGGAGCGATCTGGGCGGCACGGTAGAGCGCATCTGGCACGCTGCGGCCGACATCGCCGAATGGGCAGGCCGTTACATTCTGCTTGGCGCCGTGATCGTTGTGCCGCTGTGGGCCGTCTGGATGCTGATCGGCCTCGCCACACGCTCTGGCAAGAAAACCGGCGCAGGCGAATAGGCTTACGGGAAGAGGTCGGGCACCGGGATCGGCACCCACTCAGGGATGCCCAGCCGCTCGCGCAGCTCGTCAATGCCGCGTTCCACGGCTTCATCCGCCGAGGTGTGCACGAAGTCGCGCACGCCGCCGATAAAGATGCCCGCTGCATCCGTCAGGATCGACTGACCCTCAAGCACTTCCAGAATCTCTCCGGTCATGCGCGACGCAAGCGTGACCCTGCCATCAAGCGTTGACAGCTCCGTTGAGCCGTCATCGGCAATATCCACCTTCACCGTCGTGCCGCGCACGCCGATGGTGACCGTCGGCGTTTCGATGACGACGTTCTGCTCGTCAATCAGGCCTGACGCCCAGCGGAAGGCGCCCTTGGTGAGTTCGATGGTGCAATTGTCGTCCGTTGGTCCGTCATAGACGAAGGCGTCGATCAGCGTTTCTGAATTTGCGCCCAGAACCAGATCGCTCTTGTCGCGGAACTCCACCCGCAGTGCGCTTTCCGCACCTGTCGTCAGAAGGTCGCCCATGGCCACATCATCGCCGGGTTCCAGCGCGCGCTTGTCGTCGTCAAGCGTTGCATGAACCTTGCCGATGGCGGTGGTGATCGTGCCTGCCGCCTCGACGGCGCGGGCGCGCGGCGCCCCCAATGCGAAAAGACTGACGCCGGCAAGAAGTGTTGAAAAGAGCGAGCGGCGCGAAAGGCGCATGGCGTAAACCCCGAAAAACGCGTTCATGCACGTCAACCCACACCAGAAGCAGGAAGGCGGTCAAGGCCGGATCATCACCCGGGTGTGGATTTGATGAGCGCTCAGGTGGCGTTCATCCTGGCGCACTGAATGGTTAAGTGCTCAAAGCGACGACAGAAACGCAACCAGTGCCGCCCGCGTGTCGGCATCGGCATTGCGGAACGCTTCACGCGCAGCTTCGGCCTCGCCGCCATGCCACAGGATGGCTTCGGCAAAGCCGCGTGCGCGGCCGTCATGCAGCAGGAATTCATGGCCGTTCGTTTCCTTGAGGAGGCCAAGCCCCCACAAAGGCGGCGTGCGCCATTCGCTGCCCGAGGCTTCAAAGTCCGGGCGGTTATCGGCCAGCTCCGGCCCCATGTCGTGCAGCAGAAGGTCCGTGAACGGATAAAATGTCTGATTGGCAAGTTCGGGCACGTCAGCCGCCCCCGTCTCAAGCACTGGGACGTGACAGGCATTGCAGCCAAAATCGCGGAAGGCGGCTTGCCCTGCCATGACCATCGGGTCATCACTGTTGCGCTGACGCGGCACCGCAAGTGTGCGGGAATAAAAGACCATGCGCTCAAGAAACTGGGCTGAAAGTTCAGGTCCGTCTTCCTGCGGTTGCGACCACGAAGCTGCACATTCGGGCTGTACCACAGTGCAATTCTGCAATGGATGCACCGGGGACGTAAGACCAATATCGCCCAATGCCGCGCCAGCCGATTGATCGGTCAGATTGGCCACATTGGCCTTCCAGCCAAAGCGCCCGACGCGCATGCCACCCGCGCTGGGCGACATCACGTGATTGATGCGGCCTGAAATGCCATCGCCGTCGGCATCATCAGGGTCAGCCAGCGCCACCAGCAGTTCATCAGGCACCGCCTCAAGCAGCCCCAGCCCGATCATGTGTGGCGCAACCCGCGGCGAAAAGAGCGCATCATCAAGCGGCCCATAGGCAAGATCAGCAAATTCATAGCGCGGCCGCCGCAGTGAATAGGGCGTGCCATCGCCATAGGCGCCCGGTACTTCTTCATAGGTGATGATCGCGCGGCCCTCGGGTGCAACGCCGGTAATGGCGCGGTCATTCAATTGCCCGCCATAGGCGGGATGGGGCAGGGGGCCGCCATCATCCGCCACGCCCGGAATGGAAAGGCGCACCAGCATGGAATCCATGGGCGCGCCGGCTTCCGCAGGCGGCTGGCCGCGTCCGTCGCGCAAATGACAGCCCGAACACGACACGCGGTTGAAGAGCGGCCCCAGCCCGTCAAATTTGGTGACAGAAGCAGGCGCCGTCACCCAGTTCGTGTTGAACAGGCGGTTGCCAAACTGGAACGGCCGCACATAACCCTCGCCCGCATTGGCAATCAGGAACGTGAAGGCATTCGGCCCTTCGGCAATGCGCGTGGTGGCGCCACCCAGTTCGGCGCTGATGGCGCCCATAACATGGCGCGTGCGCACCGCTACATCGTCAGCTGCGGCGATGCCCGCAGCAATCACGCCGATGAGAAGGGCAAGCACACGCCACATGATGGCTCAAAGCCCCTCCACCTGCACGATGACGCCCAGAACCGGACTTGTGTCCTTCAGCGCCTTGGCAAGGGCGATCAGCGCACTGACGGCCGCCTCAGCCTCGGCGCGTGCCGGCGAACCCGGCGCCTGCGCCAGAACCTGGTCCCATGGCTCGTCCAGATCGGCGATGCGCGCCTTGGCGTCGGCGAAAAGACCATTGATGCGATCAGCGAGCGCTGCATCACCTCCGCGCACCAGCGCCTCAAGCCCCGTGCCACTCACACCCGGATAGGTGCCGCGCCACACATTCTCGATGCCCTGCAGGTCATGGACGAAGTCCTGCTTCGTCGTATCCGAGAAACATGAGTGCTCGTCTTCCTGATCGCCCGATTCAAGCGCAACGGCAAGGCGTTCGGAGGCGGTCTCAAACCCCGCTAGCACCGCCATGCCATTGACGATGCGGCCCACCGCCTCGCGCGGCGGCAGCGCGCGGAATTCTTCCGCATGATTGCCGCTGGCCGCTGGATCCCACGCTGCCACAAGGCCCGTCAGATCATCAATCAGCAGCTTCGTCACCAGCGCCAGATAGGCGCGGCGGCGGTCATTCGCTGATGTGCCAGCGGTATAGTCCGTAAACGGACGATTGCCCGGGCCTGTCGCTGAAAAGTCCTGCCCCCACAGCAGAAACTCGATGGCGTGCCAGCCGGTCGAAACATCAGCCTCGTCGCTGGTCTGGTTGCGGTTGCGCAGCGTGTCTTCATCTATCGTGGCGGATGCATCATGGATGATGCCGCCCTGTGGCGCGCCTTCGGTTGCGTCGATGAAACCTTCGTTCAGCGGCCAGGCATTGATGAAGCCTTCAACCTCTTCAATCGGGCCATCGTAAAAGCGGAATGTCTCGGTGACGAGATAGGCAGGCCGCGCCGCAACCCACGCTGCACGCGCCGCAGCGAGCGTGTCATCGCCGGGCGCTGCAAGGAATGCGTCAATCGCAGTCTGCATCTTTTGCGCGTCGGCCAGCGCAGCCTGATAGCTGGCGTAAACACCGGTCACATAGGTTTCGATCACCGCGCTGGCATCATAGGCAAAGGCATTGGGATCGGTGGAGTTGAGGGCATAGCTTGAAAGCCCGTCGCCACCCTCACCCCCTTCGCCGCCTTCACCACCCTCTCCACCTTCGCCCTCAGTGGCAAAGGCATGGGGCGCGGTAAAGGGGGCGCCGGAGCCCGCGGGAAGAACGCTGTGCATCGCCTGCACCAGCACAAGGGTTCCAGCGCCCAGAAGCAGTTTTGAAGAAAGGGATGATTTCTCGGCCATGACAGGTCACACAGATTTGCGGTTGCGGGAGACGCACCGCCGGGGAATAGTGCTTTTGAGAATGACTTGCAACTTTGATCTGGATCAAAGGGTAGGGCCGCTGGGGGCGGCATTCCGCCGCGCAGGTGCCCGGAAATACGCCAAAATCTGCCGGGCGCCGGTGTTCCCGGCTACCGTGCTGCAAAATTGAGAGGCGTCCCATGTTCATGCTGGCTATCGAAAACCTGATCCCGCCCGAGACGCTGGACGAGATGCGGGGCCTCCTGGCCCAGTCGCAATTTGGCGACGGGCGGCGCACGGCGGGGTTCAGCGCGCGGCTGGTGAAAAACAATGCGCAGCTCAACCGCGATGATCCCCACACGCCAGAGCTGACGAAAAAGGTCGAAGCCGCACTTCAGTCGAGCCAGATGTTCAACCGCGCCGTGCGCCCGCGCCGCACCGTCGTGATGTTCAACCGCTATGAGGGCGGGCAATCCTATGGCTCGCATCTGGACGACAGTTACATGCGCGGCATGCGCACCGACGTGTCTTTCACGATTTTCCTGAATGACCCCGAAACCTATGCGGGCGGGGAATTGGTCATCGAGAAGGCGCACGGCGAGGTGCCGATCAAGCTCAAAGCCGGCAACGCCATCGTCTATCCGTCAAATACGCTCCACCGCGTCGAGCCGGTGACGCAGGGCGTGCGCCTGTGCGCGGTCGGCTGGGTGCAGAGTTTCATCCGCGACGATTCAAAACGCGAAATGCTCTTTGATCTCGACAATGCCCGCCTTGCCATGTTCGAGCAGAACGGCAAATCGCGGGAGTTTGATCTGGTCTCAAAAACCATCGCCAATCTGATCCGCCTCTGGGGCGACGGGTAGGCCGCGCCGTTTCCTGCTTCGGCCTCCCCTTTCCTAAAAGGGGAGGCGGGGTTTGTGCGAGCGCAGCGAGCACAAGCCCGGTGGGGTTGCAGGCCGCTGCACTGAATCTGTTGATGGTGCCCCCCACCGATTTGCGCCAGAGCGCAAATCTGCCTCCCCCAAAACGGGGGAGGCGCAAGGAACGCCATAAAGAGCGTATCCGTGATCGCTAAGTTCTCGGGGAGAGCGAAGGCGGGCTGCATGCTTTTGCCCCCCGCATTGCGCCAAACGCACTCTCAAGGCACACTGATCCCCATTGAAATCCTGTGCTTCGGGGGGATGCGTCATGGAGTTCAACCGTAACATTGCGGCCTTGGTGATCACCGGCGTGATCGCGCTGGTCGCTGGCTGGCAGGTGATGCCGCTGATCTTTGGCGGTGGTGAGACGGAAACACGCGAAGCCCGCGACGTCAGTCCGGAAGAGGCCGCCCGCCGCGCGCGTGCCAAGGAATTGCGCGCTGCCGCGCGCCTGGCGACGGATCGCGTCACCAACCCGAACAGCGAACCCGACATCGGCAACTGGATGCTGCATGGCCGCACCTATGACGAGCAGCGCTTTTCGCCGCTCACCCAGATCAACCGCGACAATGTCGGAACGCTGGGTGTAGCGTGGGAATTCCGCACCAATACGGTGCGCGGCCTGGAATCGAGCCCCATCGTCGTTGATGGCATCATGTTCGCGTCAGGCAATTGGGGCGTCGTCTGGGCGCTTGATGCCAAGACCGGTGAATTGCTCTGGACCTATGATCCCGAAGTGCCGGGCGAATGGGCACGCAATGCCTGCTGCGACATCGTCAATCGCGGTGTAGCGGTGTGGAAGGGCGGCGTGTTTGTCGCAACCCTTGATGGCCGTCTGGTGAAACTGGATGCCGATACCGGCAAGCCGATCTGGGACATCAACACGATTGATCGCAACCGTTCTTACACGATTACGATGGCGCCGCGCATCATCAAGGACATGGTGATTGTCGGCAATGGCGGTGGCGAGTTTGGCGTGCGCGGCTACTTCACCGCGTACGACACCAAGACCGGCCGCCAGCTCTGGCGCTTCTATACAGTGCCGGGAAATCCGGAACTGCCGCTCGAAAACCCGGAACTCGCGGCAGCCTTGCCCACCTGGTCAGATCAAGGCGGCAGCTTCAAATGGTGGGAACTGGGCGGCGGCGGCACGGTCTGGGATTCAATGGCCTATGATCCGGAGCTTGATCTTCTCTATGTCGGCACCGGCAATGGCAGCCCGTGGAGCCGCTTCATGCGCTCTCCCGGCGGCGGCGACAATCTCTATGTCTCCTCAATCCTGGCGATCAGGCCCGAGACAGGGGAACTCGTCTGGCATTATCAGACAACACCGGGCGACACGTGGGATTACACCGCGACCCAGCACATCGTTCTGGCTGATCTCAACATCAATGGCACGGTGCGCAAGGTGCTGATGCAGGCGCCCAAGAACGGCTTTTTCTATGTGATCGACCGCGAGACAGGAAAGCTGATCTCGGCTGACAATTACATCGCCGTGACATGGGCAAAGGGCATCGACTTCTCAACCGGCCGCCCGATTGAAAATCCCGAGGCGCTCTATAACGAGAACATGGCTGTGGTCGTGCCTGCGCCCGCCGGTGGCCACAACTGGCAGCCCATGGCGTGGAACCCGAATGACGGCCTCATGTACATCCCGGTGATGGAGCAGTCGGCAGGCATCTATTCGCGTGAGCGGCCCGAGGCCTATGTGCCCGGCATCTGGAACACCGGTAATGACTTCAGCGCCATTGTCGAATTCATCCAGAACGTGATCGCATCGGGTCAGACGCTGCCGCCCGTGCTTGGCTTCATACGCGCGTGGGATCCCGTGACACAGACCGAGCGCTGGTCGGTGCCGATGACGGGTTCCTGGAACTCCGGCATGATGACGACGGCGAGCGGCCTTCTGTTTGCAGGGGGCGGCGACGGCATTTTTGCTGCCTACAATTCCACTTCTGGCGAGCAATTGTGGAAGATCGATCTGACCACCGGCATTCTGGCCCCCTCAGTCACCTATACGGTTGATGGCGAGCAATATGTGGCAGTGGTGGCGGGATGGGGCGGCGTAGGCCTCACCAATCTGCGCGATCCCAACATGGCGGCAATCAAATACGGCACCAATCAGGGCCGCATCTTTGCCTTCAAACTGGGTGGCCGCCAGAGCGTGGAGCCGATTGCCGCCGAAGCGCGCGGCATGGAGGCGCCGCCTGAAGGCGTGCCCGATCCCGGCATGGTCGATCAGGGCTTCCGCCTCTACAACCGCAATTGTCTCGTGTGTCACGGCTTCTTTGCGGAATCGACCGGCGTGATCCCCGATCTGCGCATGAGCGATCGCGGCGTGTGGGATTCATGGGACGCGATCGTGCTGGAGGGCGCGCTGTCAGCCAATGGCATGGCCTCGTTCGCCGACGTGCTGAAGCCCGAAGACGTCGCCGACATCAGGGCCTATGTGCTGGCGCAAGCACAAAAGCTCTGGGCGGCTACGTCAGGCCCTGCTCCCGCACCCGCGCCCGAACCGGCACCCGAAACGCCGCAGTAAGTTCAGACGGAAAGGGTGTTGAGCGCGTGTAGCAGCGCCTCAACATCTCTTTCATCGTGATAGATGCCAAAGCCGATGCGCAGGCGGTCTGCGCGGTAATCCGTCATCACGCGCTTTGCCGCCAGCGCATCGTGAATCGCGCCAGCCTTCTGCGTAATGAAGGTCAGAAACCGCCCGCGTGATGGCGCATCCGCAACCGCCAGCATGTGCGCTGCCAACACGCCGCTCTCGCCAAGCCCGTCGAGAAACTGCTGCTGCAACGCCAGCACATGCGCGTGCTGTGCGCCGAGGGAGATGCCCAGCGATTGCTGCCAGCGCATCACGGCATTGAGGCGATAAAGGCCGGAGGGATCAAATGTTGCGCCCGCAAAGCGCGAGCCATCGCTGCCATAGCCTATGCGTCCGTCGCGCGGCTTTTCCAGCGCGCCAAACTCTGCATACCAGCCCGTATCGCGTGGCCGTGGCCCGTAACCCGGCGGACAATGCATGAAGCACACGCCTTCGCCCGCCATCGCATATTTGTAGCCGCCCGCAAGATAGAACGCGCGCCCCGCAATCGCCGAAAGATCCGTCTCGATCGCCATGAAGCCGTGATAGCCATCGATCACGATGAAATGCGCGTGTGGCGAAAGCGCAGCCACCAACCCGGCAATATCCGGCACGATGAAGCCGGAGTTGAAAAAGACGTGGCTCACAAAGGCAATGTCAAAGCCGCCCGCGCTGGCCGCCGCTGCAAATCGCGCCGCGAATGTTTCGTGCGGCTGCAACGGCACACGCACGATCTCGGCAAGGCCTTCCTCCTCCAGCCGCATGGTCTGGCGGGTGAAGGAGTGAAACTCGGCATCACTGGCAAGGATGCGCAAGGTCTTTCCCGCCGGAAAACACGAGAAAAGCCGCACCACAAAATCATGCGTATTCGGCGCAAACACGATACTGCCGGGATCGGGCAGATGCAGCACGCGCGCCACATGGCGCTGCGCCTCGGGCAGCACGGTGCCGAATACATGGCCCCATTTGTCATCCAGAAGGCGCGCCGCGTCATCCCACGCCTGCATCTGCGCCGTGCGGGAAACATCGGGCCATGGATGATGCGAATGGGCTGCAAAGTGAAGCGGCGCACCTGGAGCCCCCACACTCTGCGAAAAATGTGCCTTGAGGCTCAGCATCAAGCTCAGGCCTCGAAGCGATAGCGCATGGCGCGCCGCACATCATCCGGCAGCTTCGGCATGGCAGAGCGCGGGATCAGGAATGTGGTAAGCGCGAAAAGATCGTTGAACACGCGATGCTCGTCAGCCGTTGCGCGCAGATATTGCGCGCCGGACGATCCGCCCGTACCCACCTTGGAGCCAATCATGCGCGAGACCATCAACGCATGGCGCAGCCGCCACAGCGCCATTTGCTCATCAAGGTCCATGAACGCATGCAACAGGCGGAAGGGCAGTTGCAGCGCGGGCTCGTCACGGTAGAGGAAGATGAAAAGGGCTGCCTGCAACGCGCGGCGCGACATCACAAAGCCGCCTTGCGCGCGGATCGCCGCATAACGCGCATCGTCAATCAGCGCGTCAAGAATGGCGCGGCTCTTCTCCAGCGCCGCCGTCTGCACCTGCTTTTCCTGCGCCGATAACTGCGGATGCGCGGCGATCATGGCGATGTCGCCCTTCAACATCGCATCCAGTGCCGCGCCATAGGCCTCGCGGAAGGTAAAGCCGCCCATCTCCACAAAGGGCGTGCGCGAAAGCCAGGCATCAAGTGCTGCCAGCACCGTGCGCTTTTCCTCCTCGGCCTTGACGCGCGTGCGCGCATCTTCCGGCAGCCGCGTATCGAACGTATGGCCGTCAAATGAGAGGCGGCGCGCGCGCGAAAGCCCCAGCCGCGCTTCGATGATGCGGAACTGCTCGCTTTGAAAGCCCGAGGCGGGCACCAGCATGTTGCGGAACTCAAGGAAATCCATCGGCGTCATGGTTTCCAGAATGTCGATCTGGGCAACCAGATGCCGCTGGATGCGCACGATACGCTCGGCGGCGTGCACGGCACGGCCCAGATCGGCCTCATCGACGCTGTCTTCGCCGAAGATGCCGTCAATCAGGCCGATCTCGTGGATGATCTGCTTGAACCACAGCTCATAGGATTGATGGATGATGATGAAAAGCATCTCGTCATGCGCGGGCGTGCCGCGCCGCGCACTTTCCGGCGCCTGCGCCGAAAGGATGCGGGAGAGCTGGAGATAGGAAGCGTAGTCCATCTGCGTTACCTGTTTGCGGAGCCTGCTGGCGTTGCGCGCAAACTGATCCAGGCGGGGAGGCAGTGCAAGGAAAGAGTGGGTGACGCGCGGCAGTGCAACGCAATCAAACCTTTGCCTCCCCCGTTCTTGGGGGAGGCCAGCGATGCTTTTGCATCGCGGGTGGGGGGCACCATATCCCAACTCAGTGCAGCGTCCCGCAACCCCACCGGACTTGCAATTCGTGCAAACGCACTCATGCAAGCCCCGCCTCCCCTTTAAGAAAAGGGGAGGCGCAACCAAGGAGCAGGCTGACTGAGATGACACAGAGACAGCGCCAGTAAGAAAGGGCCGGGGTCTCCCCCGGGCCCTTGAACATCAGCGCTGCCAGCTGATCACGGACGATAGATGCCAATCGTCACGAATGACCGTGACTGGGGCCGGCACACCATCACCACCTTGCGCACATTGCGCTCGCTGCCATGCAGATCGACAGAATAGGTGCGGTCCTCGCGCATATAGCCGCCGTCGCCGACGGTGACATTGCGCGTGCGGCCATTGCCATAATGGATCGTGATGCGGCGGCAGAATGCATCATCATCCGTGGCGCGGAAGCCAAGCCGGTCCATAGAACCGGCAAAGCGGGTGAACTGCTGCTCGCGGTCGCCGCCAAACCAGGAATGGAAGGTTTCATAGCCGATCAGCTCCCAGTTCGCGCCGCCGCCACCGCCGCCCGAGCGCAGATCGCCCCAGCCCGAAATGCCGATGCGCGTGCGGCCATTGCCCGTCGAGCGGCAACGGAATGTGAGCCGCGTGATGTTGCGCTCGGCGCCCGGCAGATCAACCTGGATATGATTGCCCTCGCGCAGATTGCCGCTGAAAATGTCGCGCGTATTGCCATTGGCAAAATGCGCGCGGATGAAGCGGCACGTGGCAGAATGGTTGTTCGCCTTGATCTTGATCCGCGAATAGCGGCCATTAGGCGGATAGACGGTTTCGGTTGAATCGCCCTGACCGAAATAGGCAGACGAGAACTGGATCCAGTCGTCTGCTGCAGCCGGCGCCGCCGTAAAGGCCAGGCCCGCCAGCGCGGCAAGGCCAATGATGAATTTGCGCATGTGCTGTCCTCCCGAATGAAACACGCATCCACTTGAACGCGATGTTACATCACATGCCGTCGCGGCAAAACCCGCGCCTGCCGCTGTTTTCTGCACCATTGGCACGTTCAGACGTCACATTTGCTGCCGACTGACCGGCGGGCAGGGCGTGCCTGAATGCATGTTCAGGTCACGGGCGTGAAAATGCCGGTTGTGCGGTCAAGCCGCATCAGCGCGCCACTCGTGATGTCGAAATAGAGACCATGGATCGAAAGACGCCCATCCGCCACGCGCTCGGCGATCCAGGGAAAGGTCATCAGGTTGGTCAGGCTGGTCTTGACGCCCTCGATCTCGGTCAGATGGCAAAGACGCAGGTGATCCGCCGCGCGTCCCTCGCGCGCGGCAATGGTGCGCGCCCGCTCCCGCGCCGGAATGGCCACCTGCATCCACGGTTCGATGAAGTCGGTTGTGTGCGCTTGCGCATTCATGCCGACCAGCGTGGCGATGCCGCCGCAACGCGCATGGCCGAGCACGACCATATTCTCGACCTCAAGCCCCTTGACCGCAAACTCGATGGCCGCCGATGTGCCGTGATAGTCGCCATCGGGCGCATACGGTGGCACCACATTGGCCACATTGCGCACCATGAAGACATCGCCCGGTGCGGTATCAAACGTGATCGCCGGATCAACGCGCGCATCGGCACAGCCGATGATCATGGTCTTGGGCCGCTGGCCGCGCGTGGCCAGCTCTTCAAAGAGCTTGTGGTTCGCGGCGTAATAACCGTCGCGGAACCGCCGATAGCCTGCAAGCAGATGATCCATTGCGCCCCTTTTTCTCCCGTGCACCGTTTAAGACACAATGAAACGGATGAAAAGCCGGAGAATTTTGCAGTGCACAAGTCCAACGGAAACGTCGCGATGCATGTGTGAAGTGATAGAATGGCGCATTGGCGGTTAAGGGAGGGGATTCCATGCGATCGATGAAACCGCTTGGCATAGTTCTTTCAGCGTTTCTGGTTTTGCTGGCCACGCCCGCCCGCGCCGGGGGCGTTCAGCCGCCGGAATATCTGCACAGCACCGCTGAAGTCGATGCCGCAGCCACCGCAACCCGTACGGAGGCAGAAAACTGCCGTCTGCTGGCCGAGGGCATGCAGATGGCGCTTGATAATCCCGACGCCATTCTTCTCCTCAACAACAATGCAGTACAGATCATCATGCCGCGCCATGTGGATGAGCTGATCGCGCGTCTGCGCCTGCTCTACATCGCCGATCCCGATTCGGTGAGCCAGCACAAGGCGGGTCTGGCAACCGCCCTGGGCATTCCCGAATGGACGCTGGATGGCATTCTCGATGCCGACAGCCTGATGAGCGATATGGCGGGCGGCGCCGTAATGGGCCTGCTGCGCGAACACTTCGCCAACGACATCGCAACCGCGCGCACGCGGATGGAAAATACCATCCGTGCCTGCGCCGCAATCCAGCAGATGGCAGAACTCTATCTGGTCGGGTTGGAGGAGCGCCGCAAAGAGCTTCTGGGCGCGGGCGCCCAAACCGTGACCTATGCCGGCAATGATCTCCTCATTAACGGCCTGCCGCTGGATGTGTGCATGCATGCCAGCATGGATCCTTATGACGGCGAGCTCTATCCGTGCGAGGGCTATGCCGCCAACCGCTTCTGCCAGTCAAAAGGCCATGCGGCGCAAATCTCGTTCCAGTGGATTTATCTGGCGCGCAGTTCCTATCCCGATGGCTCGGTTTGCGACAAGGGCGAGGAATTCGGCTGCGCTGCCTTCACCGAAATCACGTGCGGTTCCCCTCCGGGGTGAGGGGCAGCCCTAAATTGGCCCAGGCGGCGTAAGAAAGAACAGCAGCGCGTTGACAGCGTGCTCGAGTTCCCGCCCCCTTCCCCTGGCAAGGTGACTTCTAAACTCCGGAAAGTCAAACCCGCGCGGCAACTGGGAGGACGCAACGAAACCCACCACCGCATCGTCATAGCGCCGCTCTATCGCTTGAAAAACGCCGACCTCCGGCAGCAATGGATGCAGCCTCATGCCTATCAGAAGATTGATCACGCGAATGGCCGACAATGGGTCTGCCCCGGTCTTTATATCGGTGAGCAGCGCAATGAGTCTTTTGCGAATGGCTTCGCTGTAAGGCGTGAATGTGTCGTATCTGACAACGTATGGCTCTGGTTCACGTATGTGCTCTTCACGTCTGAAGTGATAGTTCCAATATCTATACGCGGTTCTATCGTACCTCGCGCCCGTGAATCGGCCATCGCGGATGGAAATGAGGGCCTCCGATCCGTCCTGCCCGCATTGCGAGCAGTCTCTTCCATATCCGGGAATTTCCCGGTCATAGCAAAGTTCCCACGCCGAGTCATGATCCTCAAGAGGCACTTCATCACCCGGGCGCAGCACGAGCAGGCGTAGATAGCCGAACTTGTACTGAATGACGTTGGGATAAGTGCTCCCGCACGCTGGGCACGCGGTATCGGTTATGAAATCATTGAACGTACCCATATCAGTGCCTGGAATCCGACGAGGGTTCTGTGTCTAGGAGACAACGACACGCGCGGCAGCGCAAGGGCTGTGCAGTGAACTGCGCGGCACTGCTTCATCCATTATGCCAGCATTGCCATTGCCTGCTACTTGGAGAAATCCTGCTCAAAGCCAGCAATGGCTTCGAGCAGCGTGGGATAGAATTTTCCGCGTTCTTCGGGCGGGCAATCATAGAACAGCTCAAGAGTCGTTGCTTGCGGACGCAGTGGTTCAATGGGCGCCCCATTCTCCTTGAACGAAATCCAGTCCATTTGCTGCACGCCAAACCTGCCTGTCTCGAGGTTTTCAAGGCAAGTAAAGACATGGACATATGTGTCGCCGTGACGAAGCACAGTGTGCACGCGATAGAGCGTCATGGGATGAAGCGCGAGATGCGCGCGGTTTGAGTGCATAAGCGGACCGGGTTCAGCCGCCGCAGGCATTCATTATTCTGGCGCGATCAGTCTGTCGAGAGTGAGTGGTTGCGCAAAACTCCCCCTTCACGGCCCGTTCAGCACAAAGCGGCGGCTGCCAGTCAGTGTGCGGTTGCCGATTTTGTCGTCCTGCGTGCCTTTCAGCACGGCAACGATATCGTCGCGCACGGCAGCAAATTGCCGGTAATATTGATGCCCCTGCATCTCGTCGCCGAAATTGACGGCTTTGGAGACATCAACGCTGCGCACCTTGTCGCTGATCGTCGGCATGTTTTCCGGCCCGTCCGTGCCCAGGCGCGGCCCGTTGAACTTCGTATATTTGGAAAGCCGCGAGAGGATCCAGTCCTCGCGCGTATGATAGACCGTGACGCGTGACGCGATGCGCGGCATCAGCTTGAACTTGTCGCTGTCGCTGAAGGCGTCTTCGTCCTCGTCAGCCGCCGCCAGAATGATCTCGTCAAAGAAGCCGCGCAGCCGCGCCGCCGCTGGCGTGGATGTTGGCATCGCCGCCATGATGGCGGCCGCCTGCGCCGACTGCTGGTCCTCGGCAAGGGCGGGCGCAGGCGGCACGATATTGGGCGCATGCATCAGCGCCTGAATGCCATGACGCAGCGCGAAATTTCCCATCGAGTGCGCCACAAGATGCAGCTTCTGGCGGCACCATTCATCCTCCGGCATGTTGTCCATGTAGCGCAGCAGAATGCGCAGCGTGCGCGCCATGGCATCGCCGGAGCGTTCGGCATTGGTGCGGTCGTGGATGTAATCGACGACAGGCACCATGATGCCGGACTCGCGGCCTTTGGAAGGCCAGGTGAACGCAAACATGTTCGGACGGAAATCAGCCGTCGTATAGAACGCGCCGATCATGCCGGCGCGCTCAATCGCCTGCCAGAATGAATTGGCAAAGCCATGCACAAACGCAATGGCGGGGCTGGCGATTTTTGCCTTGTCGCATTCGCGCATGTGGTCGCGCATTTCGTCAAACATCAGACGGCTGCCGACCTTGGGATTGAAGTCCCTGTCTTTCACTGTCGCCGTCAGCGTTTCCGGCGCGACGTAAAGCGACTTGTGGTCGGCCTTCACATCCCAGTCGCTGGGGAATTGCCCCTTCCTGGTGATGCGCACAAAGGCCTTGCCGAACCGCACCGCCTTGCCGTCGATTGGCCCCAGATCATCGCCGAAATCGGCAATGACGTCGGATCCCTTCGCCTTCAGCAGCGGGTTGCGGTTGGTGGCGAACCAGACGGGCACTTCGACGGTTTCATTGGCCATGGCGTGCTCCTGTGCAAGCGGCAACTATGGCGAGCGCGGGGGAAGTCCGCAACTCTTGAGTGTGCAGCGCAACATGCGCCAGCGCCGACACACCTTCCATTGGCGCAGCCATGCGAGAAAAATGTAGCATATGCTACAGAAGTGGCTTACGCTCATGTGTCGAACGCAATCGGCCTGACCGGCCAAATGCAGGGAAACTTGAAGATGTCGGCTCAAACCCCAACGGCTACCGTCAAAGCGTTCCTCGCCGCGATGGAAAAAAAGGACTACGCGCGCGGCTTGCAGAATGTCGCAGAGGATTGCGAGTACACAAACATGCCAGCAGGAATGGGCACAGTGCGGGGGCATGCCGGCATACGTCAGGTGCTTGAGCCGTTCTTTGGCCCGACGCTCGAGAACGAGTTTGTCATTCTGCGCGAGAGTACAACTGGCCCCATTGTCTTCATGGAGCGGCGGGACCGCCATCGCCTCAAGGATCGGTGGGTCGAGTTGCCGGTGACGGGTGTCTTTGAAGTGCACGGCGGCAAGATTACGGTCTGGCGCGACTATTTTGATATCCAGACCCTCTTTGCGGCTTGACCGGAACTTGCAAGCGGCCGCGCCACACGCTGACGCCGCCGATTCGACCAGACAAAAAGGCCCGGGGTCGCCCCCGGGCCTTTGCCGTTTCGCGTGAGAGCGAAGGACTTACATGTCCATGTCGCCCATGCCGCCCATGCCGCCGGGCATGCCGCCGGCGCCCTTCTTGGGCTCGGGGCGGTCGGCGATCATGGCTTCCGTGGTAATCAGGAGGCCGGCAATCGACGCGGCATCCTGCAGCGCGGTGCGCACGACCTTGGTCGGGTCGATGATGCCGCGCTCAACGAGGTCCACATACTCTTCCTTCTGCGCGTCAAAGCCGAACGTCGTCGTCTTTGATTCGCGCAGCTTGCCGACAACGATCGAGCCTTCCATGCCCGCGTTCTCGGAGATCTGGCGCACCGGGGCTTCCAGCGCCTTGCGGATGATGTTCACGCCCGCCGTCTGGTCGTCGTTGGCGCCCGTGAGATCCTTGAGCGCGCGCGTCGCATAAAAGAGCGCCGTGCCGCCGCCGGGAACGATGCCTTCCTCAACCGCTGCCTTGGTGGCGTTCAGCGCGTCATCGACGCGATCCTTGCGCTCCTTCACTTCGGTTTCGGTGGCGCCGCCCACGCGGATCACGGCCACGCCGCCCGCCAGCTTCGCCAGACGCTCCTGGAGCTTCTCGCGGTCGTAGTCAGACGTCGTTTCCTCGATCTGCTGCTTGATCTGCGAAACGCGGGCCGCGATGTCAGCCTTCTTGCCCGAACCATCGACGATGGTGGTGTCGTCCTTCGTGATGCGCACGCGCTTGGCGGTGCCCAGCTGGTTCAGCTTCACGTTCTCAAGCTTGATGCCGAGGTCTTCCGAGATCACCTGGCCGCCCGTGACGACCGCGATGTCTTCCAGCATCGCCTTGCGGCGGTCGCCAAAGCCGGGGGCCTTGACGGCAGCAACCTTCAGACCGCCGCGCAGCTTGTTGACGACGAGCGTGGCAAGCGCCTCGCCTTCCACTTCCTCGGCAATGATGAGGAGCGGACGGCCGGTCTGCACGATCGCTTCCAGGATCGGCAGCATCGGCTGCAGGCTGGCCAGCTTCTTCTCGTGGATGAGCAGATAGGGCTCGTCCAGCTCGGCGACCATCTTGTCGGCGTTGGTGATGAAATAGGGCGAGATGTAGCCACGGTCGAACTGCATGCCTTCGACGACATCCAGTTCGGTCTCAAGGGCCTTCGCCTCTTCAACCGTGATGACGCCTTCATTGCCGACCTTCGACATCGCTTCCGCGATCATCTTGCCGATCGAGGCTTCGCCATTGGCCGAAATCGTGCCGACCTGGGCGATCTCGTCGTTCGACTTCACCTTCTTGGAACGCTTCTTCAGGTCTTCGATGACCTTGGCAACGGCGATGTCGATGCCGCGGCGCAGATCCATCGGGTTCATGCCGGCGGCCACCGACTTTGCGCCTTCGCGCACGATCGCCTGGGTCAGAACCGTGGCGGTCGTCGTGCCGTCACCGGCAACGTCGTTGGTCTTCTGGGCAACTTCGCGCACCATCTGCGCGCCCATGTTCTCGAACTTGTCGGAAAGTTCGATTTCCTTGGCGACCGTCACGCCGTCCTTGGTGGTGCGCGGGGCGCCGAACGACTTCTCGATCACGACGTTGCGGCCCTTGGGCCCCAGCGTCACCTTCACGGCATTGGCAAGGATGTCGACACCGTTGAGCATCTTCTCGCGGGCATCGGCGCCAAAGCGGACTTCTTTCGCAGCCATGTGAATAAACTCCTTGGATGGATGGTGGGGAGGCGGGAAGGGCGCTTCAGGCGGCCTTCTTCGACTTCGCCTTGCCTTCGATGACGCCCATGACGTCGGATTCCTTCATGATCAGCAGGTCTTCGCCATCGACCTTCACTTCCGTGCCCGACCACTTGCCGAACAGGATGCGGTCACCCGCCTTGAGGTCCATGGGAACGCGCTGACCCTTCTCGTCGCGGGCGCCGGGGCCAACGGCCACGACTTCGCCCTCCTGGGGCTTTTCCTGCGCGGTGTCGGGGATGATGATGCCGCCGGCGGTCTTGGTGTCTTCCTGCACGCGCTTGACGACCACGCGGTCGGCGAGGGGACGGAACTGCATGTCAGCTCTCCGGATTGTGTTGTATTTCAATGGGTTAGATATGTCGTTAGCACTCACCGATGGCGAGTGATAACGCCCGCGCGGCATGTAGGCGCTTGGGCGGACAACGTCAATGGGGTGGAAGAGGGATTCTGTGCAGAAGTCCGACCTCCTCCGCCTTCGCGGGGGAGGTCGCGAGCGATTGCGAGCGGGTGGGGGATTCCGACGCCGGACAAAGGCCCCCACCCGGATTTGGGTTCGCGCCGCTCACCCAAACCCGACCTCCCCCGCAACGAGTTGCGGAGGAGGTCGAAGTATGGAGTTCGTATCAGGGATCCCGAAAGCCCCCCCCTACGCCCCGCGCCCCCGCGCCTCAATCGGCCAAAGGGCGACCAGCCGATCCCCCTCGACCACGTGGAAAACGTCATAAAGATTGACGGTCGGGTCGCAATGCGGCGGGTGGCAGAGGATTTTGGCCCCATGCGAAAGCGCAGCGCCCGGCGGCAGGATGACGCCGCCCTGTTCGTCGCCGAAGAAGAAATATTTTGAGCCCTCCGGCGCGCCAGATGCGATCACCGGCGCCCCCGCCTCGGTCGCAAAGGCTTTCAGGCCCGCATCCGTTGTCACAAGCCCGGGTACATTGGCGCTGATGACGCTTGTCATCACCTGCATCGCCGCTTCAAAGGGCGGGCGCGCGCCGCTCTTCGTCCAGACCTCGGCATATTGGCGGTCCATCACCGCGTACGAGCCCGCCTGCAATTCAGTGAACACGCGCGCCTCGCCATCAATGTCGAACGTGCCGGTGCCGCCGCCAGAGACGATCTCGGCCAACAGACCCTGCACCGCCAGCCGGTCGCGCACTTCACGCAAGAGGCCAAGCGACGCCAGCGACTTTTCGCGCCGCTCAGCCTGATCCTCAATGTGCTGCACCTGACCGGCATAGCCCTGCAGCCCGCGCCAGATCAGGTTTGCGTCATTGGCAATCTGCGCCGAAAGCGCCACTGCGCCATCGGGTGATGCGCCGGTGCGCGACAAGCCGACATTCACATCGACCAGCACATTCACCTTCACGCCCGCTTTGGCGGCAGCCGCAGACAGGGCACGCGCGACTTCAGGATGATCGACGACCGCCATTGTATCGGGCGTACGCTTCATCAGCGCACAAAGCCGCTCATGGCCGCGTGGCGTCACGACAGGCGAGGTGATGAGCAGCCCCCGGATTCCTTCATCGGCCAGCACCTCGGCCTCGCCCAGCTTGGCCACGCACACGCCCAGTGCGCCATGGGCAATCTGGCGGCGGGCGATCTCGGCGCATTTATGCGTCTTGGCATGCGGGCGCAGCTTCATGCCCGCTGCCTTGGCCGCCTTGGCCATGGCGGCGAGATTGCGCTCCAGCGCATCAAGCTCAATGACGAGCGCAGGTGTCTCGATCAGGTCGCGTCCGCCCGCTACCCCGATCAGCGCTGCATTGGGAAATCCGGTCTTTGTCATGATCTAACGATTGCGGGAAAGCGCGTTCCACAGCAAGCTCAAACCTCGACATGAACCGGCAGGCGCTCATGGCCAGCACAGCAGACATTTTTGATCGCAGCGCCCCCAAACCGGCTTGGGCGCTGTGGTGGATCGCGGCCATGGCGGTGGCCATCGTGGCGGTGACGACGGCGCCGCTGGCCGCCTATGTGGTGCTGATCGCGCTGTTCGGCCTGCCGCATGTGCTGACCGAACTGCGCTATTGCGACGAGCGGTTCTCGCCCCGGATCGATGTGCGCCTCATCTGGGCGATGGGGCTGGTTGTCGGGCTGATTGCGCTGGGCCGCATGGCCGTGCCCCTGGGCTATATGCCTGCCAGTCTCACCATGCCGGTGGAACTGACGCTAGGAGCGATCCTTGCGGCGATTGCGCTTGTTGCCATGCGCCGGATGCGCGTGCTGGGCGCGCTGATTGCACTCGCACTCGGGCTGGGCGCGTATTTTGCGCCGCTCTCAACCTTTCTGGTGGTGGCGTGGGTGCATAATCTGACGCCCTTGGGCTTCATTGCCGAGATCACGGATGGGCCAGAGCGACGCCGCCTGCTGGGCGCGCTCACCATTCCCTTCTTCATCATGCCTGCGCTGATTGCGGCGGGTGGTCTCCTCTGGGTGCCGCAATTCTTCGCGCCCGCGCTCGATCACTTCACGACGCTGTTTGGTGCGGGAACGTCGGTCCTGATGTCATTCCTGCCGCCGGGCATGGACCGCGCCGCCGCCGTGCCGCTGTTTCAGGCCGCCGTGTTCTCGCAGGTGATGCACTATTTTGCGGTCATCCTCTTCATGCCGTGGCTGTTGAAGGAAAAGGGTGGCGCAACCGGCAAGCCGGTCGTGCCCTGGCCGCGCTGGCCGGTCTATTTCGTGGCGGTCGGCATCGCTTCCCTGTTCAGCTTCGGATTCTATGCGATTGCCTATACGGATGCGCGCGCGGCCTATGGCGCGGCGGCCGCTGTGCATACATGGATCGAACTGCCGCTGTTCCTATTGGCGTTGGGCTATGCGCTCAATCCAGCGCGCGCATCAGGAAGCCTGCGCCGACCGACGCCGCATTGACGAGAAGCGAGATCAGGAATGCCCGCCACCACGAAACGAATGTGGCAAGGCGATAGACCAGCATTTCGCCCAGCACGGCATAGGCCTCAACCACGCCATAGGACCAAAGCTTGAGGTGCGGCCACAGCGCATAGAAGGCGGGCCAGACGACGGGGTGGGTGATTGCACTCCCCAGCATGGCGGCGATCATCGCCCGCTCGCGCGACGCGCCGAACAAGGGGGCGAGCAGGAAGGCAACAAACCCCTCCACCCCCAGCGTCAGACCGAAAGCAATCAATTGCTCAAGCGACATGGCTCGTCCATGATCCAGCATCATGAAAATCTTCTACACCACTGCCCATCATCATCACGACCCGCTTTTCGAGTTCGAGGGTGGCCGCTTCATCCCCGCCCATGAACGCGCCAGCCGTGGCGAGATCATCAAGGCGGCGCTGACATCGCGCAAGCTCGGCAATCTCGCTTTGCCGCGCCATTTCGGCAATGAGCCGATCCTGCGCATCCACTCGCCCGAGTATGTGGACTTTATGGCCTCTGCCTTCACCCGCTGGCAGGAACGCCATGGAAAGGATGCACCCCCCGCCTTCCCCAGCGTATGGCCGGGCCGCTCGCTGCGCCCGCGCGTGCATACCGATGGTGAAGCGGTCCTGGGTCACTACACCTTTGATATGGGCACGCCCATTCTGGCGGGCACATTCAATGCGGCGCGCGCCGCCATCGATGTCGCGTTGTCGGCAGCGCACGATGTGCTGTCGGGGGCGCGGGTGTCCTTCGCCCTCACACGCCCGCCCGGCCATCACGCGGCGGGCGATCTTTATGGCGGCTATTGCTTCTTCAACAATGCGGCGCTTGCCGCCCAGATGCTGACGGATGCGCGTCGCCGCGTGGCCGTTCTTGATGTGGACATGCATCACGGCAACGGCACGCAGACGATTTTCTATGAGCGCGCCGATGTGCTGACCGTGTCGCTGCATGGCGACCCGGCGCACGTCTATCCGTATTTCCTCGGCAACGCCGACGAGACGGGAAGCGGCGCAGGCGAGGGCTTCAATCTCAATCTGCCGCTCGCCCCGAAAACGGACTGGAGCGACTACGGTGCGGCCCTCGATCAGGCGATTGCGCGCATCCGCAACTTTGGTGCTGACACGCTGGTGTTGCCGCTGGGCGTTGATACGGTCACAGGCGATCCCACCGGCGCCTTCCGGCTGGAGGGTGACGACTTCCTGCGGCTGGGCGAAAAGATCGGCGCGCTCGGCCTGCCCGTCGTCATTACGATGGAGGGCGGCTATCGCCTCGACGTGCTGGGCCAGAATGTTGCCGATGTGGTGGATGGCATCCGCCAGAAGCTGTGAGGCTTACGGGCAGCGCCGGAAAATTTGGGCGGCCCCGCCATCAAGCGGCGCCAGCCGGAAGAGATTTTCGTTTTCCATCGTTACTTCATCGCGCCGCCCCGGCCGCGTCATCACCACGCGGCCATCTTCGCTGGCAATCGAGACGATGAAAGGGCCGTCGAGCGCACGTCCGCCGCTGGCGCTGCGCCGCGTGACAGTCATGCGGATGAGATCGCGCGACGCCCGCTCGATCTCCACCAGATGACCACCAGCTGAAAGCACGGTGTCAACAGGGGCGCACGAAACGTCGCCCGGAATGTCTGCCGGATCTGCGCGCCACTTTCCGGCATAGGATTGCGTATCAAGCGGATCGAAGGCGAAGGCTGGCACCGCAACCGCCGCAAAAAGAAAAAGGGCAGCGCCGGACGCAATGCCCGTGCGCTGCCCCTTTTTCATTGCAGGACTGCTCAGCCGCCGAACATCGCGTTGCAGGCCGACATCGTGGCCGCATCAACTTCGCCGACCGTCATGCCCTTGAGGCCTTCAACGACCGCCGGGATTTCGTTGTCGGGCAGGCCCTCGGCCTTAAGCTCTGCAACGAAGGCGGCTTCGGCAGCAGCGGCCTTTTCGGCATCGCCGCTGGAATTGAAAGCCATCAGGCACGTGCCGGCGTCAACTTCCTGCGCAAGCGCGAACGGCGCTGAAAGCGTGGCAGCAACAAGACCGGCAGCAAGAACCGAAAGCGGACGAAACATGTGTGGACCCTTCCTTTGGTAAGCCAGACCCGGACCACCCAGGCGAAAGCGGGTGGCCAGACGCTGACATCATCATGGCACATAAGCTGCGCGGGCTGAACCGGGCCTGAACAGGTCCGGCGTCATTTTGGAGGTTTGTCACAAGGACCGTCCCATGGCACGAATCGCGCGGTTGGCCCGTTCCGGGCAATCCGATTGGTCCTTTGGGGGAAAGATGAACAAGTTTCTGAATGTGCTTCTGGGGGCGGGCCTGGCCGCGCTGGCTATTGCCGCGCCTGCCGCCGCCGATGAGGGTAACTGCAACGCCTCGGCTTCAACCGCCTGGACGCAAGCGGGTACGGGCTATGGGATCGAAGCCTTCTCGCATGGCAAGACGTGCCGTGACGCAGTGATCGGACTTTACGTCACTGCACCCGACGGCGTCGTCGTCTTTGTCGAGGCGTTCCCTGCCATGCAGATGATGCTGACAGTCAGCGTGCAGAACGCGGACGAGATGAGCAAAGCGCTGGCCGAATGGATCACGCAGGAGGGCGCAACGCTCAAAATGACATCTGATCTTCCCGAATGGGCGCCTGGCCAGGAATTGCCCATGCTGGGCGACTTCGCCTTCATGCCTGCCGAGGCCTACGACGCTGAGTCCTACAATGTCGTGCGTGCCGAGAACCGTCCGCTGCTCTGCTATGTGCAGGGGATGGAAAGCATGATGTGCCAGGTGCTCGCGACCGAAGGCTATGTCTATCCCATCGGGGTTCAGACTTTCCCGGGATGAGTGCGCCACCCAAGACGGTGCTGACGGCAACACCGGCGGAGGAAGATTCCATCCGCCATGCCGTCCGACATGCTGATGTCAGCCTGCTGGGGCCGGGCCGTGTGATCGCAAATGCGGCGCATGTTCCGGCCCTTGTGCCTTTTCTGTCTGATCCCGCCGTCTCTGGCCCGATCTATGATCTGCCGCGCCCGGTCAATGCCGACACCGTGGCGCAATGGGTTGCGGCCTGCGAGGCGGAGCGCCAGCGCGGCGAGGGGCTTCTCGTGCTCACCATGTTTGACGGCGAGGTAGGCGGCTATTCCAAATTCACGCTCTGGCCGGATCGCGCATCGGGCGAGCTGGGCGGCGCGATGGCAGCGCATCTGCAGGGGCAGGGCGCAGGCATGCTGGGCATGATGGCCGGATTTGATTTTCTGTTCGATGTGCTGGGCGTGCGCCTCGTCGGCCTGACAGCAGCGCTCGACAATCACCGCTCGGCCCGCAACATCGACAAGGCAGGGTTCATGCGGATGGGCGAACGCGAGGCCGTGCGCGCCGATGGCACAATCCGCCGCTCGATCTATTGGGAAATGACACGTGACAACTGGCACCGCCTGCGGCGGGGCGGAGTGTGAGAGGGCTGCGGCTTGCAGTATTCTTCCGCCTCCGCCCGCAACTTGTTGCGGGGGTGAGCGAAGCGCAAGGCGATGCGATTGCATCGCGGGTGGGGGGAATCGATGGCAAAGGAGTGCCCCCACCCGGATCGCAAGTGCGATCCGACCTCCCCCGCAAGAAGATTGCGGAGGAGGTTGAAGAAGAGTCCCTCTTGCCGCCATCGCCACCACCCGCAACACTTAACCCCATGACCCCGGAACTCCTCAGCCTCGCGGCACGTGCAGGCGCGCTTCTGAAAGCACAAGGCACACGCATTGCCGTTGCTGAAACCTCTTCGGGCGGATTGATCTCGGCCGCCTTGCTGACCGTGCCGGGCGCAAGTGCATACTTTGCAGGCGGCGCCATTCCCTATTCAGCGCGCGGCGTGCGCGGTGTCATGGGGCTGTCGCTTGATGACATTCGTGCGCAAGGCATCCGCTCATCCAGCGAGCCTTATGCACTTCTGCTGGCTGAAACGATCCGCGTGCGCCACGGCGCGAACGTGACGTGGGGATTGGCAGAGACAGGCGCTGCAGGGCCGTCTGGTAACCCCTATGGCGATCCGGCAGGCCACACTTGTGTGGCCGTTTCCGGCCCGCGTGAAATGGTCAGAACCATCCGCACCGGCAGCAATGACCGCGCGGCGAACATGATCGCATTTGCTGCAGCAGCGCTGTTGCTTCTGGAGGAAACGCTGACGGCTTAGCCCGCCAGCGCATCATCCGCACTGATCGAAGTAAGATTGAGCGCCTCGGCAACGGCGGCGTAGGTCAGCCTGCCGTGATGCACATTGAGGCCCGCCTTCAGATGCGGGTTCTCGCGGCAGGCGCGCTTGTAGCCCTTGTCGGCGAGCTGCAGCGTGAAGGGCAGGGTTGCGTTGTTGAGCGCAAACGTCGAGGTGCGCGCAACTGCACCCGGCATGTTCGCCACGCAGTAATGCACCACATTGTCCACCACATAGGTGGGATGCGCATGCGTCGTCGCCTTGGAGGTTTCCGAGCAGCCGCCCTGATCGATGGCAACATCCACAATCACCGAACCCGGCTTCATGTGACGCACCATATTGGCGGTCAGGAGTTTCGGCGCGCTGGCGCCGGGCACCAGAACCGCACCAATCACAAGGTCAGCGCCCAGCACATGTTCTTCAATCGCATCAAGTGTGGAGAAGATGGTGTTGAGCTTCGCGCCAAACTGCTGGTCGAGTTCGGCAAGGCGCGGCAGCGATTTGTCGAGCACGGTCACATGCGCCTCAAGTCCCATCGCCATGCGCGCGGCATTGGCGCCGACAACGCCGCCACCGATGATGACGACTTTGGCCGCAGCCACACCCGGCACGCCGCCCAGCAGCATGCCACGGCCACCCTGATACATTTCAAGACAATGCGCGCCTGCCTGGATCGACATGCGGCCCGCGACCTCCGACATCGGCGCCAGCAGCGGCAGGCCGCCGCGCGCGTCCGTCACGGTCTCATAGGCGATGGCAACGCATTTCGATTTGATCAGCGCATGCGTCTGCTCGGGATCCGGCGCCAGATGCAGATAGGTGAAAAGCACCTGACCCTCGCGCAGCATCGCGGTTTCAGAGGGCTGCGGCTCCTTCACCTTCACGATCATGTCGGCGCGCGCGAAAACGGTCTTCGCGTCGGGCACGATTTCAGCGCCTGCCGTGCGATACATGTGATCGGTCAGGCCGATGCCTGCGCCTGCGCCCTCTTGCACGATGACCTTGTGGCCATGCGCGATCACTTCGCGCACCGAACCCGGCGTCATGCCGACGCGGTATTCGTGGACCTTGATCTCCTTGGGCACACCGAGAAGCATGGGCAACTCCTGCTGGAATCCGGATGACGGGGCGAAATCTGGCGCGATGCTTGGCTTAGATCAGGTCAGCCGGTCAAGCGCCCGGCGCAGGCCCGCCACCAGCCGGTCGATTTCGTCGGGCGATACGATCAGCGGGGGCGAAAATGCCATCGTATCCCCCGCCACGCGCAACATCATGTCTTCCTCGAAGAAGAGAGCCTTCATGGTCTCAAACCCGCGTGCAGCCGGAGCGCCCGGGCGCGGCTCAATGTCCACCGCCGCCGCCAGACCCTGATTCCTGATATCGGCGACAAGGGGATGACCCTTGAGCGAATGCACAGCTTCCTCGAAATGCGGCTCCAGTTTTCGCGCGCGTTCAAACAATCCCTCATCCCGGTAAAGATCGAGCGTTGCGATCGCAGCATAGGTCGCCAGCGGATGGCCGGAATAGGTATAGCCGTGGAAGAGTTCGATCACCTGATCGGGCCGCTTGGGATCATCCGAAACAAAGGTCTCATAGATCTGCCGGGAGGCGATCACGCCGCCCATCGGCACCGCGCCCGAGGTGACACCCTTGGCAAAGGTAATCATGTCCGGGATCACGTCCATGCGCTCGGCGGCGAACGCAGCGCCCAGACGGCCAAAGCCGGTAATCACCTCATCAAAGATGAGAAGAATGCCGTGCTTTGTACAGATCTCGCGCAGGCGCTTGAGATAGCCCTTGGGCGGCGGCACCACGCCGGTTGATCCCGCCATCGGCTCCACGATCACGGCCGCGATGGTTGAGGCATCATGCAGCGTCACCAGCCGCTCCAGCTCATCGGCAAAATGCGCGCCATACTCGGGTTCGCCTTTCGAGAAGCGCTGATGCTCCCGGTCATAGGTGGTGCGGATGTGATCAACGCCCGGGAGCATCGCGGGCCCGAACATTTTCCGGTTGTTGAGAATGCCGCCCACCGACATGCCGCCAAAGCCGACGCCGTGATAGCCGCGCTCGCGCCCGATCATGCGGATGCGGGAGCCTTCGCCGCGCACACGATGCCAGGCGAGGGCGATTTTCAGCGCCGTATCTGCCGCCTCTGATCCCGAATTGGCAAAGAACACGTGGTCAAGCCCCGGCGGCGCCAATGCGGCGATGCGGGCAGCGGCTTCAAACGCCGTTGGATGACCGAACTGAAAGCCCGGGGCGTAATCAAGCTCGGCAGCCGCGCGCGCGATGGCATCGGCAATCGGCTTTCGGCAATGGCCCGCATTGGCGCACCACAGGCCCGCCGCGCCATCAAGAATTTTGCGGCCTTTGGTGTCGAAATAGTACATGCCTTCGGCGCGTGCGATCATGCGCGGGTTGCGCTTGAACTCGCGGTTGGGCGTGAACGGCATCCAATAGGCGTCAAGCGCATTGGTGCTGCGGGCAGGGCTTGTCATGGCGCAGGTCTCTGGCAGTGTGCAAAGGATCGTGGAAGCCTAGACCATCGGCACGCATGTTGCGAAGCGGCAAACGGCAGGACGCGAAGGGGGGGCGATGAGTGACGCAGGCGAAAGGCTGAAAGCGCTGCTGGCCAAAGGTTGCGTCACCGCGCCCGGCGCCTATGACGGCCTGTCGGCGCGGCTCGCGGCCCAGGCCGGATTTGAGGCGGTCTATATGACCGGCTTTGGCGTCGCCGGATCGCTGCTGGGCAAGCCCGACATCGGCCTTGTCAGCGCCAGCGAGATGATGGAGCGCGTCTGCGTGCTGGCCGAAGCCGCATCGCCTGCACTGCTGATTGCGGACGGCGACAATGGTCATGGCGGCGTGCTCAACGTCGCCGAACTTGTGCGGTCCTACGAGGCATCGGGTGCAGCAGCGATCCAGATCGAAGATCAGGTAATCCCCAAACGCTGCGGTCATATGGAAGGCAAGGAACTTGTGCCGGTTGCCGAGGCCGCCGCAAAAATCCGCGCGGCATGTGCGGCGCGACGCTCGTCCCACTTCCAGATCATTGCGCGGACGGATGCGCGTGCGGTGGAGGGGTTCGAGGCAGCGCTGGTGCGCGCCCGCGCCTATCGCAAGGCGGGCGCCGACATCATCTTTGTCGAGGCGCCGCGCGGCATCGACGAATTGCGCGCAATTGTGGATGCATTTCCCGGCGTGCCGCTGATGGCCAACATGGTCGAAGACGGCAAAACGCCGATGCTGTCAGCAGGCCAGCTGGCCGCGATGGGCTATCGTCTCGTGATCTTTCCGGTTTCAGCCCTGTTGCGCGCAGCGCAGGCGCTCGCCGACACCTATGCCGAGATCAGATCAGAGGGCCGGCCGCATGAAGAAGCGCCGCGCTTCACCTTTGATGGCTACAACGCCGCACTTGGCCTGCGCGAACTTCTGGCACAGGCGAAGAAGTTTGAGGGGGAATAATCAACAACTGACTTTCCCTTGCGCCTCCGCGCGCGCGATCACGCGCGGGGGAGGCCAGCGATGCGCTTGCATCGCGGGTGGGGGAAATCGGCAGACAACATGGGCCCCCACCCGGATTTGAGTTCGCATCGCTCACTCAAATCCGACCTCCCCCGCAAGAAATTACGGAGGAGGTGGAAGAGATGGCCGAAACCGAAAGTCTCCCCGAGGGGAGAGGAAACGAGCTAGTGACGTTTGCCCTCAATGATACCGCACGTAGCGGATCAGATGGCGGCTGCCTTTGACGATGTAGGTATTGCCATTGCGCTTGTAGCACATGGTGGCGCCAATCAGCGCGGGGCGGCCGCGGTGATAGCCATACTTCGACACGGGGATGCATTCGCGCCCGTGGCGATAGCGGCGATGATGCCGGTCCCAGTTGAAGTAGGTGGGTTCCGCATACCAGTGACCGAACCAGCGGTCGGCATGATCCCAGCGCGAGTGGCGGTCCCAGCGGTCGCGGCGGTGATAATTGTGACGGTTGTGCCGCCAGTAATCATCGTGGCCGCTGTCGATATAGATGCCGAACTCATCCGGCCCGATATAGATGGCAAAGTTGCCGTCGTCGTGGCGGTCGTGATGGCCACGCCGCGCTTCGGCCTCGCCGGCAACGGTGCCCACCGCCATCATCAGGCCAAGGGCAAGGGCTGCAATAATCCGTGTCATGGTTGTCTCCCTTCTGGACGGGGGTCAGAAAGCCCGTTGGGCAGCGCAACGCCGCGCGACCCGCAAGGTTAACCATTAGGGAATCGGGAGCCTGAACCTCACCTGAACGGATGGTTCAGGGTCGGCGTTCAGCCAAAACAGGCGACAGCCGCGCGCATGAAATCGCGCACGGGATCGCGGAAATCGCCGATGGAGTCGCCATGACGCACAACGATCAGATCAAGCCGCGGCACACAGACAATGTACTGGCCGCCATAACCATTGGCGCTGAATGAGCCCGGCCCGCCAAGGCCCAGCCACCAATGCGCGCCATAGCCCATGGGCTCGCTCTCGGGCACCCAGGGCGTGGGCGTGCGCGCATCATCGACCCATTGACGGTCAAGAAGCTGTGCACCGTTCCAGACGCCGCCACGCAGATAGAGCAGGCCAAAGCGCGCAAAATCGCGCGCCGTCATGAAGCAATAGGACGAGCCGATGAATGTGCCCGCCGCATCGAATTTGGGAACGGCGCTGGTAATCCCCAAAGGCTTGAAAAGGAGCCGCGCCATGAAGTCGCGCATGCCTGCCTCGCCACCGCCCACAAACTGACCGATCGCGCGCGCCAGAATGTTTGACGTGCCGCTGGCATAATTGAAATGCGTGTTGGGCGCATGGATCAGCGGCAGTGAAGCGGCATAGCGCGCCACATCTTCCTTGCCCGATCCGAACAGCATTTCGATGACGTCAGACTTGTTGCCCTGGACATATTCCTCGACAAACTCAAGCCCGCTCGACATGCGCAACAACTGCGCCCAGGTAAGCGAACGCCGCGGATCACCCGGCTCTTGCCACTCCGGCGCATCAATCGGCGCGTTGATGTCGAGCTTGCCCTCCGCCCACAGAAACCCGGCCAGAGCCTGTGTGATGCTCTTGGCCATCGACCATGAGGGAAAGGTTGATTGCGCCGTCCATGGACCGCCCGCATAGCGCTCCAGGACCAGACGCCCGTGCTGGATCGCAAGAAATGCGTGCGTCTCGGAAAGACGCGCGCGTCCCGCATCCGAGAACGCGTCATCAAGCAGCGCGTGAAGCCGTTTTGTGTCGGTGCCGGCCGAAGGGGATCCGGTGGGCCAGTCTGCGCCCGGCCATGCCGTGCCCTGGGGCTGGGTCGGCAAAGGCGGCAATGCGCAAGCCGGGACGCTCGCAGAAAGGCTCATCGTCGTGCTCAGCCGTTGGCAGCGGCCCGCTCGGGTTCAGCCGGGCCGTCGCCCGCGCGCTCGCACAGTTTCTCAAGCTTGGCGACCTGGCGGATATAGAGCGTCTTCGACTTGCGCTCGACAATGCCATCCGACTGAAGCTGCGAGAGCACGCGCGCCACCGTTTCGCGCGTGGTGGAGGCAAGGGCCGCAATCTGCGCCTGCGTCGGCAACGGATAGATGATCCACGAGCCGTTGCGCACCGGATCAGGCCGCTTGAGCTTGAGCAGCTCCAGATAGACGCGCTGATAGGCCGACAGCGTGGCCAGGTCGAGAATGCGCTGATCGCACGAGCGGATGATGCGCGTCAGCTTTTCCATGACCGCAAAGGCAACGCGCGCGTCAGACAAGAGCACATCGCGGAACGTCGTCTGCGGCAGGATGGCGAGCTTGCACTCGTCAATCGCCACAACGCTGGCCGAGCGCGCGCCGCCATCAATCGCCGACAACTCGCCGAAGAACGAACCGGCGGAAGCCGTCGCGTAGGCAACTTCGCGGCCACCCGTTGAATAGTTGACGATGCGCACCTGACCCGACAGCACGAAGAACACATCCGTTGTGCGGCTGTCGCGGCTCATCAACTCTTCTTCCGGTTCCGCATGGCGGATGACGGCACTTTTTTCGATCAGCATCTTCACCGCCGGAGACACGTTGGCGAAGAGCGGGAAGTTGGCGAGCGAGATGGCAGGCGCGGCCGGGACCTCCTGCGGCACCACGCCCACCATCGGGCGCGCATGCGCAAGCTGCTCGTTGTTTGTGATATCGTTCACAGTCATAATCCCCATTGTACACCCGTTACAAAGACTGCTTCGCCGGAACTTCGTTGGAATTGCTGGCGAAGCAGCCAACCCAACGCGGGCATCCTCCCACTTTCGCGAGTGTCACAATGTGACGAAAATCACATTACCTGATAACATGGACCGGCGCAAGAACTTGCCCCACACCGGCCCTAACACCTTGAATCGGCAGCGCACTCGGTCTGCCGCCGCCGCCAATAACCCCAATCAGGAAATGGTCTGGCCGCCGTCGGCGACAAGGGCCTGGCCCGTCATGAAGGCACCCGCCCGTGAAGCGAGCATGACAGCAAGCCCTGCAATCTCATCGGGCTCGCCAATGCGCTTCAAGGGTGCGGTATCGGTCGCGCGCTTCAGAATGTCGGGGTTCTCCCACAGATAGCGCGCAAAGTCGGTGCGGATGAGGCCCGGCGCAATCGCATTCGCCCGGATGTTATAGGGGCCGTATTCAACCGCGATATTGCGCGCGAGCTGGAAGTCCGCCGCTTTGGAGATGCAGTAGGCGCCCAGAATGGGTGAACCCCGAAGGCCGCCAATCGACGACACGATGATGATCGCGCCATCTTTGCGCGCCTTCATCTCCGGGATCACCATATTGGCGAGCCAAACATTTGAACGCACATTCGACGCCATGATCTTGTCGAACGCATCGTCCGGGCAATCGGCCATGGAGCCTGCGTAAGGGTTGACCGCTGCGTTGCACACCAGCACGTCGATCTTGCCGAAATGCGCGCGCGTCTTGTCCACCAGCGCCTGCAGCTGATCCTTGTGCGAGATGTTGCAGGGGATCGTGACCGCGTGACCAGGATATCTGGCATTGATCGCCGCCGTCACCGCATCGCAGGCGTCTGCCTTGCGGCTGGAAACGACGACTTTGGCGCCATGCTGGGCCATGCGCTCAACAATCGACTTGCCGATGCCGCGCGATGAACCGGTGACAAGCGCCACCTTGCCCGTAAGGTCGAAAAGCGAATTCTCGTTCATGTGGGGCCTTTCCCGGGATTTTGTGACTGGCCGGCGTTGGCAGGCCATCGCGTCAATGTGGTAGAATGGCCTGATTATAGCGGTGGCAAGCGCCCATCTGGCAACTGCCCCCGCAAGGCTTTTCACGAACGGCATTCTGTCAGAGAGGATCCCCCCAATGACCACCCTTTCCCGCAAGCTCATCGTGACCGCAACCTCGGCCGCCTTCCTGCTGGCCGCTTGCACTACAAAGAACCCGTACACGGGCGAGGAAGAGACCTCGAACACCACGCGCGGCGCACTCATCGGCGCACTCGGCGGCGCCCTCGTCGGCGCGCTGACGAACACGTCAAGCGGCAAGCAGTCGGCGCGCAATGCCCTGATCGGGGCCGGAATCGGGGCGCTGGCGGGCGGCGCCGTCGGCTATTACATGGACGAGCAGGAAGCCAAGCTGCGCGAGCGCCTGCGCAATGCGGGCGTCAGCGTCACGCGCAACGGCGACAACATCATCCTCAACATGGAAAATGCGATCCTGTTCGAGCTTGGTTCATCCGAGCTCAGCCGCGAGGCGCGCGAGATCATCCGCTCGGTCTCCTTTGTGCTCAACGAATATGACCAGACGATTGTCGAGGTCTCGGGCTTTACCGACACAACCGGCACGGAAGAGTTCAACCAGAACCTGTCAGAAGAGCGCGCCGCGGCAGTGGCCGAGCGCCTGATCCGCTTTGAAGTGATGCCCCAGCGGCTCATCGTGCGCGGTTATGGCGAAACGCGCCTGAAAATCCGCACGCGCGACGGCGTGGACGAGCCCCGCAACCGTCGCGTCGAGATCGAGATTTCGCCGCTGACGATGAACTGAGGATAGGGGCGCGCACAACCTTTCGCCTCCGCCCGCGTGGTTTCACGCGGGGGAGGCCAGCGATGCGCTTGCATCGCGGGTGGGGGAACGGGTTCCGAAGAAATGCCCCCACCCGGATCGCAAAGGCGATCCGACCTCCCCCGCAATGAATTGCGGAGGAGGTGCAGGCAAGGTGTATAAATCCAAGCACAGTCGGCACACCCCCCACCCCGCCCATATATTGCCGCAATGCGCGGATGAGGTTCGGCCATGACCCTGCTTGCCCCGCTCTCGTTCATCATCCTTCTGGCCGCCGACACGACGGCTGCCAATCCGTGCGCCACAGGCTGGAGCGCGTGGGAGCGCGGCGATGGCCGCACCGCCCTGCCGCTGCTTGAGGAATGCATGGCAAGCGTGCCCATGCCGCGCAACGTGGCGGTCGAGATCAACAATGCCATCGGCGCCATCCGCTTTGGCAATCGCGACTATCCGGGCGCAGTTGAGGCCTACACCGCCTCACTGGCGCTTCAACCTGCGCAGGCTGAAATCCTGACGTCACGCGGCGATGCCCATGCGCGTCAAAAGGCGATGGATGCGGCATTGGCTGATTACAATGCGGCGCTGGCGCTCGAGCCGCAAAACCCGCGCGCACTCTTTTCCCGCGCCGGGCTCTATCTGGAAACAGAGCGCGTGCCGCTTGCGCTCGCCGATATCGAAGCGGCCGGGCCGCAAATGGGTGATGACCCGATGCTCCATGTCACGCGCGGCATTCTCTTCCAGCGCGCCGGTGACAACAAGAAGGCCGTGCGTGATTTTTCCCGCGCGCTCGAACTTTCGCCAGACTATCCACCCGCGCTTTCAGGACGTTCGGTCTCCTATGCCAATCAGGGCGAGGTGGATGAGGCGATCGCGGATGCCAGCCGCCTGATCGCGCTGTTGCCCGATGACGCGCGCGGCTATGCAGCTCTTGGCTTTGCCATGGAGCGCGACGGCGAAAGCCGCAAGGCACGCGAGAACTATGAGCGCGCCCTTGTCATTGATCCGGGCAATCCGCTGGCGCGCTCCGGCCTGCGCCGCCTTGACGGCGAAGACTGAAACCTATTTCAGCGCCGCATCAATCGCGGCACCCAGGGCCGGATCATGGGGCTCCATGCGGCTGCCGAATGTGCCCAGAAGCGCACCGTCTTTGCCGATCAGATATTTGTGGAAGTTCCAGCGCGGTGCGGCCGCCTCGCCCAGCGCGCCCGCAATCCATTTGTAGAGCGGATGCGCCTCTGCCCCGATGACATGGTTCTTGGTGGTCAGCGGAAAATCAACGCCGTAACGCACTTCGCAGAATTCGACGACCTTTTCTTCGGACAGCGGTTCCTGCGCGCCGAAATCGTTCGACGGCACGCCCAGCACCACAAGCCCGTTGTCGCGCCGTGCCGCCCACAATTCCTGCAACCCCTTGAACTGCGGGGTCAGACCGCAGGCGCTGGCGGTGTTGACGACCAGCACCGCCTTGCCCTTGAACTTTGAAAGGGGCAGGGGCCCGCCCTCAATGGCCGTAAACGAGAAATCATGGGCATTGGTCATGGGCGGTTCTCCCGGGTTAAGCACCGTTTAAGGTTAACCGGTTGTCAATAACTGGCAAAGCACCATGGGGCAAAGGGGCAAATCGGCCCCCATCCCATGGGTCAAGTCATGTCAGACAACACCGTCACCGACATTCTTGTCAGCTCGTCATCGGCAATGGTCGCGATCGGCCTTGCCCTCATCCTCAATCAGGCGGGCGGCCTTGATGCGGCGCTCAGCGTGATTGCGGGCATCGTGATCTTTCTTGCGGCCGCTCAGGCCCACGCCATGGCGATCCGCCTGCGCGAACGCCGTCTCATCGAGGAAGAGTTGCTCGACCTGCGCCAGGAGAATGAGCGTCTGGCCGGTGAACTCCTTTCGACCTCAAAGCGCGTGACCAGCATGGTGGAGGGTCTTGAATCCCGCACCACCGCGCGCTCACAGAAGGTCGTCAGCGAAGTGAAAATTCTTGAGACGCTGATCCGCCAGTTTGCCGATCAGGTTGTCTCGCGCGTCAAGCAGGTGGAGCAGGGCCAGCATGCCCGCGTGCAAGGCGGCGGCGACGCCCGCACGCTGCAACAGCATTTGCATGACGGTCTGGAACGGGGCGCCCTTTCGGCACAGCCCGGCCTCAAGACGATTGATGATCCGCGGCTTCTCTCCCTCATCCAGTCATCGCTGGTTGAAAACCGCGTGGACCTGCATCTGCAGCCCGTCGTCACGCTGCCTCAGCGCAAGCTGCGCTTTTATGAGGGCCTGACGCGCCTGCGCACGTCGGATGGCAAGCTCATCATGCCCTCGCAATATCTGCGCGTTGCAGAGCCTGCCGGCCTCATGTCCACCATTGATAATCTGCTGCTTTTCCGCTGTGTGCAGATCATGCAGCGCCTTGCCCAGAAGTCGAGCGACACGGGCGTCTTCTGCAACATCTCCGCGCACTCGCTGAAGGATCAGTCCTTCTTCCCGCAATTCATCGAGTTCATGAAGCATCACCGGGAACTGTCGGGCCAGCTGATTTTCGAGTTCTCGCAAGGAACGCTCGACGCCATCGGCCCGGCAGAGGAGGCAAGCCTCCACTTCCTCGCCGATCTTGGCTTCTCGTTCTCGCTCGATCACGTCACCCGGCTTGATCTGGATGTGCGGCGCCTGCGCCTGCTTGGCTTCCGTCATGTGAAAGTGCCCGCAAGCCTGCTGCTCGATGCCAATGCCAAGGCGGCAAGCAAGCTCGACCGCAACGATCTGCGCCTGCTTCTGGAACGCAACGGCATCAACCTGATCGCCGAGCGCATCGAGACCGAGCGTCAGGTGGTGGACATTCTCGACATGGGCATCGTGTTTGGGCAGGGCTATCTGTTCGGTGAACCGCGCCCCCTGCGCGAGGGCGTGGTCGATGGCGCCGCCGACACCGCCCCGCTGCCGCTCAAACGCGCGGTGGCGTGAGGATGCCGCTTCCGCCTCCCCCGAATTGGGGGTGAGCGGAGCGCAAGGATTTGCGCCGTTCGGGCAAATCGGTGGGGGGCACCATCGATAGACTCAATACAGCTTCCCGCAACCCCACCGGACTCGCTGTCGCGGCGCTCCAGCAAGTCCCTTGCGCTCGGCTCACCCCTTTAAGAAAAGGGGAGGCCCAAGAGTAAGAGATGACAATTGCGGACACCGCATTTCAATTTGACACCTGCGCCGCACCATGCGACCCGCCTGTCGCATGACTGAATTGCTGCTATCCCTCTCTCGCCTCGCCCCGCGCTTTGACGCCGTCATCTGCGATGTCTGGGGCGTCATCCACAATGGCAAGACGCCCTATCTCAAGGCCGCCGAGGCCCTGAAGGAATTTCGAGACACGCACGGGCCGGTGCTGCTGCTTTCCAATGCGCCACGCCCCGCTGATGATGTGGCGCGCCATCTCGCGGGCATGGGCGTGCCAAAAGACGCCTTCGACATGATCCTCACTTCGGGCGATGCCACGGTGAGCGAACTGACCGAGCGAACGAAAAGGGGCGCTCTCAAGATCTTTCACATCGGGCCCGAACGCGATCATGGCCTCTTCAAACACGCGGCCATCATTCTGACGCGCGCAGAGGAGGCCAATCTGTGCGTCTGTTCCGGCCTCTTTGATGATGAGAATGAAACGCCGGAAGATTACCGCGACACGCTTGCGCTTCTGAAAGCGCACGACATCGAAATGATCTGCGCCAACCCCGACCACAAGGTCGAACGCGGCGAGAAGCTCATCTTCTGTGCGGGCGCGATTGCCCATGCTTATGAGCAGATTGGCGGCAAGGTGCTCTGGCTGGGCAAGCCGCATGCCCCTGTCTATCAGCGCGCGCTCGCCATGCTGGCGGCAAAGGCGGGCCATGCGCTTGCGCCTGCGCGCGTGCTTGCCATCGGCGATGCACTGGCCACCGACATTACGGGCGCCAACCGCATGGGTCTGGGCGCACTCCTGATTACGGGTGGCATCCATGCGGAACAATTTGGCGGCCACGCGCTCGAACCCGATGCCGCAACGGTCGCCCGCGCATTGGCCGAGCATGGCCTGCGCGTTGACGGCATGATGCCAAGATTGGTGTGAGGAAGAGCGTCTCAACCTCCTCCGCGTGGGACACGCGGGGGAGGTCGGATCGCACTTGCGATCCGGGTGGGGGCAACTCTTCTCGCCGCTATCCCCCACCCGCGATGCAAGCGCATCGCTGGCCTCCCCCGCAACAAGTTGCGGGCGGAGGCGAAAGAAGAAGCGAGCCCCCCGCCTTGCGTCATGCGCAGCGCCTCTGTCTAATGCGCCACCATTCCCATCAGGCGGCGCCATCCATGTCTTTGACCATCGACAAGATCTCTATCGGCCTTTCGGCTTCGTACGAACGCACCATCACCGAGAAGGACATCGCACTTTTTGGCGAAGTCTCGGGTGACATGAACCCGGTGCATTTCGATGAAGCCTATGCCGCCACCACCATGTTCAAGACGCGCATCGCGCATGGCATGCTGTCGGCTGGTTTCTTTTCGACCATCCTCGGCACCAAGCTGCCTGGCCCCGGCGCGATCTATCTGGGCCAGACCTTGCGCTTCAAGGCGCCGGTCAAGATCGGCGATCATGTGGTCGCCACCTGCACGGTCACGAAGACCTGGCCGGAAAAGCGCCGCGCCGAACTTTCCTGCGTCGCCAAAGTCGGTGACAATGTGGTGATCGAGGGTGAGGCGCTGGTGATGGCGCCCGCCGCCTAGATCAATTCATGCTGATTTTCCGCCGCCCAGGAACGCTTGGCCCAGCTCATCGCGGGGCGGTGGTGGCGCTTGGCAATTTCGATGGCGTCCATCGCGGCCATCAGGCGCTGCTGGCAGAGACCTGCGCCGTCGCTGCGCGCGAAAAGACGAAGCCCGGCGCGATCATTTTTGAGCCGCACCCGCAGCGTTTCTTCAGGCGCGATGCGCCGCCCTTCCGCCTCACGCCCTTCCGGCCCAAGACGCATTTGATCGCGGCAAGCGGGATCAGGCTTCTGTTCGCATTGCCGTTTGATGCGGCGATGGCGGCAACCAGCGCCGAACACTTTGTTGAGCACATTCTCGTGCGCGATCTGGGCGTACGCCATGTGCTGACGGGCGCTGATTTCCTGTTCGGAAAAGATCGCGGCGGCAATGTTGCCCTTCTGCGCGCCATGGGTGAGCGGCTTGGCTTTGCCGTCACGACCTTTGGCACGGTTGCCTCACCTGCGGGCGCAAAAATTTCCTCAACCCTCATCCGCAATGCGCTGCGCGAAGGGCGCATGGATGATGCAGGCTGGGCGCTGGGCCATTACTGGACGGTCGAGGGCCGCGTACAGCCGGGCGACAGGCGCGGCCGCACCATCGGATTCCCAACCGCCAATGTCTCCCTCAAGGATTACATCGAACCGGCCTTGGGCGTTTATGCCGTGCGCGTGACATTGGGCGAGGGTGGCTCTGCGCGCACCTATGACGGCGTTGCCAATTTTGGCCGCCGCCCGACCTTCGACAATAAGGATGTGCTGCTGGAGGTGCACCTGTTCGATTATGCGGGTGATCTTTATGGCCAGCACATCGCGGTGTCGTTCATTGCCCGCCTGCGTGCCGAACAGAAATTTGCGGGCCTTGATGCCTTGAAGGCCCAGATTGCCCGCGATGCAGCAACCGCCCGCGAAATCCTGGCGCGGGCGCCCGCCAAACCACCCATTTGAACGCAACTTTCCCCTGACATTTGCAGCCAAACCGGCTAGACATGCCGCCGTCCGCCGGACTGCGTCTGGCCCCAGATCAGGGTCTCTGCCACATGACTACGCCCGAAAGCCCCAAGGGGGCAGGGCGCGCGCCAGAAGGCGCCGCCAAACCTGAATCCAAGAGCGCCTACAAGGATACCGTGTTCCTGCCGAACACGCCCTTTCCCATGCGCGCAGGCTTGAACAAGTCAGAGCCCGAATGGCTCGCCCGCTGGAAAAAGATCGGGCTCTATCAGCGCCAGCGCGAACAGGCCAAGGGCCGCAGGAAATTCATTTTCCATGATGGCCCGCCATACGCGAACGCCAACATCCATCTCGGCACGGCCTTCAACAAGACGCTGAAGGATTTCGTTGCGCGCAGCCGCCAGATGATGGGCTTTGATACGCCCTATGTGCATGGCTGGGACTGCCACGGCCTTCCCATCGAATGGAAGATCGAGGAGCAATACCGCGCCAAGGGCCAGAACAAGGATGCTGTGCCCCTCGTTGAGTTCCGCGCCGAGTGTCGAGCCTTTGCCGCGCACTGGATGGAAGTGCAGAAGTCGGAATTCATCCGCATCGGCTGCAATGGCGACTGGGATCATCCCTATACGACCATGCATTTTGCCGCCGAAGCGCAGATCGTGCGCGAGCTGCAGAAATTCCTGATGAACGGACTTCTTTATCGCGGCTCAAAGCCGGTGATGTGGTCGCCGGTGGAAAAGACCGCGCTGGCCGAAGCCGAAGTTGAATATCACGACAAGAACTCGCCCCAGATCTGGGTCGCGTTCAAGGTGGTGAAGGGCCCCGCCGCCATCAGCGATGCACGCATCGTCATCTGGACGACGACACCGTGGACCATCCCCGGCAACCGCGCCATCTCCTACTCCAGCCGCATCGCCTATGGCATTTATCAGCGCGCCGACAATGGCGAGAAGCTGGTGCTCGCCGACACGCTGGCGGAAAGCGTCGCCAAGGAGATCAAGACCGAACTCAAGCGCATCGCTGATGCGCCGGACCTTGCGGGCGTCATCTGCGCCCATCCCTTCCGTGGCGTTGCGGGCGCAGACGGCGGTTATGATTTTGATGTGCCGCTGCTGGATGGCGACCACGTGACGGATGATGCCGGCACCGGCTTTGTCCATACCGCGCCCGGCCATGGTGCGGACGACTTCGACATCTGGAAGCGCAATTTCCCGGATGCCGAAATCCCGTTCACCGTCGCCGAAGATGGCTCCTACTACCCCCATGTGCCGCTGTTCGCCGGACTTCTGATCATGAAGCCGGATGGCAAGGATGCCGATGCCAACCGCGCGGTCATGGCGAAAATGACGGAAGTGGGTGCGCTCATTGCATCGGGCCGCTTTGTCCATTCCTATCCGCACTCCTGGCGCTCCAAGGCGCCCGTCATCTTCCGCAACACGCCGCAATGGTTTGTGGCGCTGGACAAACCCTTCGCTGCGGAAGGCGAGATTGATTACGGCCCCTCCTTGCGCGAACGGGCGCTGGCCGCGATCGACGCGACAGACTTCTATCCCGAGCGCGGCCGCAACCGTCTGCGCGCGATGGTGGAAACGCGGCCCGACTGGGTTCTGTCCCGCCAGCGCGCCTGGGGCGTGCCGCTCACCCTGTTTGTGGAGAAAGCCACCGGCAATCTCCTCAAGGATGCTGCCGTCAACAAGCGCATCGCCGATGCGGTTGAGGCGCGCGGCGCCGATGCGTGGTACACGGATGATCCGCAGACCTTCCTTGGGTCCGCCTACAAGGCGGATGATTATGAACAGGTCCGCGACATTCTCGATGTCTGGTTCGACTCCGGCTCAACCCACGCCTTTGTGCTGGAAGATCAGGTGGACGCGGCATGGACGCACATCTGGCCCGCCGATCTTTATCTCGAAGGGTCTGACCAGCATCGCGGCTGGTTCCAGGCGTCGCTGCTGGAATCCTGTGGCACGCGCGGGCGTGCGCCCTATCGCGCGGTCGTGACCCACGGCTTCATCGTCGATGGCCAGGGCCGCAAGATGTCGAAGTCGCTCGGCAACGTGATCTCGCCGGTTGATGTGGCGAACGAGCAGGGTGCCGACATATTGCGTCTGTGGGCAGCGTCCGCCGACTACGGCATGGACCCGCCATTGGACAAGGCGATCCTGGCCAAAGTGGGCGAAAGCTACCGCAAGCTCAGGAACACGCTGCGCTATCTTCTGGGCGCGCTCGACGGCTTTGACGAAAAGGCAGAGCACGTCGCGGATGGCGATCTGCCGCCGCTGGAGCGCTACATGCGCCACCGCCTCACCGAAGTAAGTCACGAGGTGCGCGAAGGCTTTTCCGGTTACGATTTCATCCGCGCCTATACCGCGCTCAACACCTTCATGGTGAATGACCTCTCGGCCTTCTATCTCGATATCCGGAAAGATGCGCTTTATTGCGATGAGCCCACCTCGTTGCGCCGCCGCGCGACGCGCCAGTTCATGAACGAGGCGTTCCGTGCGCTCGCTGCCTGGCTTGCGCCCATTCTGCCGTTCACGTCGGAAGAGGCGTGGCTGACCCGTTATCCGGGTGAGACCAACTCGGTGCATCTGGAGCTTTGGCCGGACTTCCCGGCTGCATGGAAGAACGAGGCGCTGGCAGCAAACTGGCAGCGCATGCGCGATCTGCGCCGCGTTGTGACAGGCGCGCTGGAACTGCGCCGCGCCGCCAAGGAGATCGGTTCCAGCCTTGAAGCCGCGCCGACGCTTTATCTGGCCCGCGCCGAAGATCGTGCGCTTCTCAATGCAGCGCTGTTGGCCGAGATTGCCATCACGTCGTCTGCATTCATTGCCGAGGGTGACGGCCCCGCCGATGCCTTCCGCCTGCCCGATGTCGCGGATGCCTCCGTCACCTTTGCCATGGCAAAGGGCATGAAGTGTGAGCGGTGCTGGAAGACGCTGGAGGACACAGGCAGCGATCCGGCATTCCCCGGCACCTGCAGGCGTTGTGCTCACGCCCTGCACCAGCGCAAGGCGCATGGCGGCGCGTGATGGCAAACGCCCCTTCTGCACCGCCTTCGGCTCAGCTGACCCCGCACGGGGCATCTTTTGCGCGGCTGGGGGGAATCTGGGCGCTGGCAACCCTGATTCTTGACCAGCTGGTGAAGGCGGTCTTCCTTTATGGATACGATTTCATCTCCTGTGCCCCTTGCGCGCCGTGGCTGGAAGGCGAGAATCTGTGCCTGCCGTGTCCGCCGGTCGAGGTGACGGGCTTTCTGAATTTCGTGATGGTCTGGAACACAGGCGTGAGTTTCGGCCTGTTTGCAGCCGGAAGCCTTGCAGGCACGCTGGTGCTGGTGGGTTTTTCGGTTGGAATGTCGGTCCTTCTGGGCGTCTGGCTCATGCGGGCCGAAAACGCGAATCTGGCGCTGGGCCTGGGGCTCGTGATCGGCGGGGCGCTGGGCAATGCGATCGACCGGGCGATTTACGGGGCGGTTGCAGACTTTTTCCAGTTCCATGCCTTCGGCTATGACTGGTATGTATTCAACGTGGCGGATGCCGGGATCTTCTTTGGTGTTGTCTTCATCCTGCTCGACTCGCTTGGCCTTGGGCCATGGCGGACGCGCAATGAATGATGCGGAGCCGGACAGAAAACGAGGAACGAACGTGGTGCGACAGATGAAAATGATCCGCTTGGGCGCGCTTGGCGTTGCGCTGCTTGCGCTGCCTGCCTGCCAGACCGTGAATGATGCGATCGGCCTTTCCAAGCAGTCGCCCGACGAATTCGAAGTCGTCCGCCAGCGCCCGCTGACCATTCCGCCGGATTTCGATCTGCGTCCGCCAGAGCCGGGCGCACCCTCGCTGACCGATGAAGTGCCGATGGAAACGGCGCGTGACGCGCTGATCGGCGAGGCAGGAACAGCGGCAACGCCTTCGGGCGGTCCCTCGGCAGCCGAGCAGGCCGTTCTGGCTGGTTCGGGCGAGGGCAATCCCAATATCCGCACCGAGATCGAAACCGAGCGCCGCGAGCGCGTGCGTGAGGAGCGTGAAGAGGGCTGGTTCTCGCGCTGGTTCAACTGGTTTGGCGACGACGAAACGCCTGATCCGGTTGCGGCGCCAGACGAGACGGCAACAACCTCATCCGAAGGCGACCAGCAGCCCGCGGAGCCGCCCGTCGTTGAACAGCCGCAGGGCGGCAATTGATATCACCCGATTGTGTGGCGGCCATATCCGGCATCAGGGCTAGGATGTGGCCGCCATGATTTTTTGCGACTGTTTCAGGCCGGGGCCATTTATGAGATCACGCATCTTTCAGGCGGCACTGGCGGCCGCAGCGTTCTTTCTTGCGCCTGTTATGGCGCGGGCAGATTTTGCAGCCGAGACATTCACGCTTGATAATGGCATGCAGGTTGTGGTGCTGCCCGACCATCGCGCGCCCGTCGTGACGCACATGGTCTGGTATCGTACAGGCTCGATTGACGAGCCGGCCGGCACATCGGGCATTGCCCATTTCCTTGAGCATCTGATGTTCAAGGGCACCGATGAGATTCCGCCCGGCGAATTTTCGAAAATCGTGGCGCGCAATGGCGGCCAGGACAACGCCTTCACCTCGTTCGATTACACCGCCTATTTCCAGCGCGTCGCGCGTGACCGGCTTGAGCTGGTCATGAAGATGGAAGCCGACCGCATGGAGAATCTGGTGCTTGCCGACGAGCAGGTATTGCCAGAGCGCGATGTCATCCTCGAAGAACGCTCATCGCGCATCGACAACAATCCCGGCTCCCTCCTGTGGGAGCAGATGATGGCCGCCCTTTACCTCAACCATCCCTATGGCCGCTCGATCATTGGGTGGCGCCACGAGATGGCAACGCTGGACCGCGAAGATGCGCTGGCCTTCTATGCGCGCTTTTATGCGCCGAACAATGCGATCCTGATTGTGGCGGGGGACATCACGCTGGAGGAGCTTCGCCCTCTGGCTGAGAAATACTATGGCCGGATTGATGCGCGCGAACTTCCGCCGCGCCTGATGCTGGCTGATCCGCCCGCGCTTCTCGCGCGCCGTCTCACGCTCACCGATCCGCGCGCACAGCAGCCGAGCTTTACCCGCCTCTACGTTGCGCCGAGCTATGTGACTGCATCGGGCAATGACGCCTATGCCCTGGAAGTTCTCGGCCAGATTCTCGGCGGTGCATCAGGGCGGATGAACCGCATTCTGGTGGAGGAGCAGGGCATCGCCGCATCTGCGTCCGCCTGGTACTCGGGCGATGGCCTCTATGACCGCACCATCGGCTTCAGCATTGATCCGCGGCCTGAATCGTCGCTGGAGGCAGGCGAGGCTGCCCTTGACGCCCTGATCGCCGATTTTCTGGCGAACGGCCCCACCGAGGAAGAAGTGACGCGCGCCAAGACCGTCATCATGGCCGATGCCATCTTCGCCAAAGACAGCCAGCAGAACCTTGCGCGCCTGTATGGCGTGGCCCTGACCACCGGCCGCACCATCGAGGACGTCGAGGCCTGGCCGCAACGTATTGGCGCGGTCACGCTGGATGACGTGCGCCGCGTCGCCTCTGCCTACCTTGTGCCTGCCCGCTCGGTCACGGGCTACCTTGTTCCGGGAGCCGTCCAATGATCCGCGCCACATTCGTAGCGATTGCACTCACGCTGGGCCTCGCCCATGGCGCCGAGGCCATGGAGATCAAGGAAGTCACCTCGCCCGGCGGCATCAAAGCCTGGCTGGTCGAGGAGCACGGCCTGCCGCTGCTTTCCGTCTCGGCGGCTTTTCGTGATGCCGGATCGGCCACCAATCCGCAGGGCCGCGAGGGTCTTGCCATCATGCTGGGCGGCCTGATGAACGAAGGGGCAGGCGACATGGACGCCGCTGCCTTCAAGCGCGCGCTGGAAAGCCATGCCATTTCATTCGGCACCAGCGCCGATACGGATGCGTTCTACCTCGCCTTCTCGGCCTTGAGTGAACACAAGGACGAGGCGTTCCGGCTGGCGGCATTGGCGCTGTCGTCGCCGCGCTTTGACGGTGATGCTGTCGAACGCGTGCGGAGCCAGATGCTGGTAGCCCAGAAGCAGATCGAAGAAGATCCGGAAAGCACTGCAGGCGTTCTCTTCAATGAACTTGCCTTCCCCGGCCATCCCTATGGCCGCCGCGAATATGGTTCTGTGGAGTCCGTGTCAGCGATCACCCGTGATGATCTGACGGGCTTCATCGCCGCGCGCTTTGCCCGCGACAATCTTTTCATCACCGTGGTGGGCGATATCACGGCCGAAGAACTGGGCGCGCGGCTTGACCAGCTGTTTGGCGGCTTGCCTGCCAACGCCACGCCGCACGGCCTCAGCGATGTGACCATGGCGCAGATGGCGCCGATGACGGTCATCCAGCGCGACATTCCACAGAGCGTCGTCATGTTCGGCGCGCCGGGCCTGCGCATCAAGGATGCGGATTTCATGGCCGCCAACGTCATGAACTATGTTCTGGGCGGCGGCTCCTTTGCCTCGCGCCTGATGACCGAGGTGCGCGAGAAGCGTGGCCTTGCCTATGGCGTTTCGACGTTCCTGTTGCCCAACAACTTTACCGGGCTCATCATGGGTCAGGTGGCGACCGACAATGCGCGCGTGGCGGAATCGATTTCTGTCATCAAGGCGGAACTTGAGCGCATGCGCAATGAAGGCGTCACGGATGAAGAGCTGACCAATGCCAAAGCTTACCTCACCGGCTCCTTTGCCCTGCGTTTTGACTCGAACGCGCGCATCGCCAGCCAGCTGCTCGGCTATCAGCTTGACGAGCTGGGCATAGACTATGTCGTGCGCCGCAATCAGCTGATTGAAGCCGTGACGCGTGAGGATATCGCGCGCGTTGCCGCCTATCTGCTCGATTCGGGCAAGTTCGGCTTTGTGGTGGTCGGCGCGCCGCAGGGGCTCTAAGGGCTGGGCATCGGGGCCTGTAACCAAGGCTGATCGCAGCGGTTGACTTTGCGTGACCCGGCCCCGGATAAGGGGGCCATGACGGGCCATTTGCATCAGGACATGACGCATGCCTTTGCCGGGCCGGATGGCGCTGCCATCCGTGCGCGTCATGGCGCGATGATGGCGCGCGCCACAGAGGCCGCGCGCCACCTTGCGGGTGATGCGGACCATGGTCTTGCCGCCATCGTGGCCTCTGCCCGCCGCAGGGATGATTTGGCGCCCGCGCGCGAAGCCGTTGCCCGTCTGGCAAATGGCGCAGATGCGGTCTGCCTTTTCGGCGTCGGCGGCTCCAGCCTGGGCGCGCAGGCGATTGCGCAATTTGCCGGATGGCGCACGCCCGGCACCGATGGCCGCATCAACGGTCTGGCGTTTCATGCCTTCGACAATCTCGATGCCCAGTCGCTGAAACGTGCGCTCGAAACACTTGATCTGAAACGCACCAGGTTCCTCGTCGTATCGAAATCCGGCGGCACGGCCGAAACGCTGTTGCAAAGCCTCGCGGCGTCTCACGCGCTGAAGAAGGCAGGGCTTGATCCTGCCCGCCACATGCTGGCGATCACCGAGACCACAGACAATCCGCTGCGCCGTCTCGCAACCGCGCTCGGCGCGCCCATCCTTGAACATGATGCCGGTGTCGGCGGCCGCTTTGCCGTGCTGACTTTGGTTGGCATGGCGCCCGCCATGCTGTTCGGGCTCGATCCGGAAAAATTGCGCGCAGGGGCGATGGCAGAGTGGGGGCTGTTTGAGAATGTGAGCGCCACATCGTCCGCCATCGTCGCCGCCGCCCACGCCGCTGCCGCGATGGAAAGCGGCGCAGTCCACGAATTCCTGATGTGGCCTTACGGCGACCGCTACGAGCGCCTTGCCCACTGGTGGCGCCAATTATTTGCCGAAAGCATTGGCAAGGGCGGCAAGGGCGCAGCGGCCTCGTGTGCGCTCGGCCCGGTCGATCAGCACAGCCAGCTGCAGCTTTATCTTGATGGCCCGCCCGGCCGTTTCATCACGCTGATTGATGGTTGCAGCAAGGGCGCACTCGCGCTGGATGAGGCGCTCGCCGTCAAGGCCGGCATCTCTCTCCAGAAGGGCGAGGGGCCCGAACGTCTGGTGGCAGCCCAGTTCCGCGCCACCGCAGAAACACTGGCGCGGCGCGGGCGGCCTGTGCGCATCCTGAAGCCCGGAGCGCACAATGAAGAGGCCCTGGGCGCGCTTTTCATGCACTTCATGCTTGAAGTCATCCTCACGTGCAGCCTTGCCTCGGTTGATCCTTTCGGCCAGCCTGCGGTGGAAGTGGGCAAAGCTTTGACCAGAGAATATCTTCGGCTGGGAAATAGATGAAAATCCGGCGCTTGAGCGAGGGCACCGTCAACCGCATCGCCGCAGGCGAGGTGGTGGAACGGCCCGCCAGCGCCGTGAAGGAGCTTGTCGAAAACGCACTCGACGCAGGCGCGCACCGCATCACCATTGCGCTCGAGGGCGGGGGCCTCTCTGCCATTACCATCACCGATGATGGCAGCGGCATGGATGCTGACGAGCTTGTGCTTGCCATCGAACGTCACGCCACCTCGAAAATGCCGGTGGGCGACGCTGGCGATGATCTGATGGCGATTGCCACAATGGGTTTTCGTGGCGAGGCGCTTCCCTCCATCGGCGCCGTCGCCCGCCTCACCATCACCAGCCGCATCAAGGGCGCTGACACGGCCAACCGCATCATGGTGGATGGCGGCAACGTCTCGCCCGTCCAGCCGGCTGCTTTTGGCCACAAGGAGGCGTCCGGCACTCGCATTGATGTGCGTGATCTCTTTTACGCTACACCCGCGCGCCTCAAATTCCTGAAATCGCTGCGGGCGGAATCGATGGCGGTTGCCGATGTGGTGCGCAGGCTCGCCATGGCGCGGCCCGATGTGGCCTTCCAGCTGAATGATGACGGGCGCGAAGTCTTGAGCCTTGCCGCCGAAGCGGATGATGACGTTGGCCGTCTGGCGCGGCTCTCGGCCATCATGGGCAGCGGCTTTCGCGAGAATGCGATGCCGGTTGTCGCCGCGCGCGAGGGCGTCTCGGTGACGGGTTTTGCGGGCCTGCCGACATTCAATCGCGGCAACGCCCAGATGCAGTATCTCTTCGTCAATGGCAGGCCGGTGCGCGACAAGCTGATTGTCGGCGCGGTGCGTGGCGCCTATGCCGATGTGCTGGCGCGCGACCGCCACCCGTGCCTTGCGCTGTTTGTCGATCTGCCCGCGCGCGATGTCGATGTGAATGTGCATCCGGCAAAGACCGAGGTGCGCTTCCGCGATGCAGGCCTGGTGCGCGGCCTGATTGTCAGCGGTCTGAAAACGGCGATAGCGCGCGCAGGGTTCAAAGCGTCAACCCATGTGAGTGAGGCAGCGCTGAAGGCACTGGCCCGCGAAAATTCGGCGATGCCAGCCCAGCCAAGCCTTGCCGAAGCGCTGGCAGCGCCCGCCAGCACCTTTGTCAATGCGCCGATTGCAGCCTCGCCGATTGCAGCCTCCATGGCGCGCGAGATGATCGCCGCAGGATTTGCACCCGCCGCCCGCATGGCTGATCCTGTGGCCGCCCCCGTTCAGGCCGAGGCGGGATTTCCGCTGGGCGTAGCGCGCGGCCAGATCCACAACACCTATATCGTGGCCGAGACGCGCGACGGGCTTGTCATCGTCGATCAGCATGCCGCGCACGAGCGCCTGACGCATGAGCGTCTGAAACGCATGGTGCTTTCCGGCCGCGTCGAACGGCAGATCTTGCTCGTGCCGGAAATTGTCGCGCTTGACGCCGAAGACGCCGAGCGGCTTGCGGCGCGCGCTTCTGATTTGGCGGAGCTGGGCCTTGTGATCGAGCCCTTTGGCGGCAACGCGCTGGCCGTGCGCGAGGTGCCCTCGCTCCTGGGCAAAACGGATGTGGCAGGCCTGCTTGCCGATCTTGCCGCCGAAATTGCCGAGCTTGACGAAGCGCTCTCCTTGCGTGAGCGCCTCGATCAGGTTTGCGGAACCATGGCCTGCCATGGCAGCGTCAGGGCGGGGCGCGTGCTGCGCACCGAAGAGATGAATGCACTGTTGCGCGAAATGGAAGAAACGCCCGGCAGTGGCCAGTGCAATCACGGGCGGCCCACTTACATCCGCCTCAGCCTGAATGACATTGAGCGGCTGTTTGGCCGTAAATAGGCGTATCCTATGCGTTGTGTGCGTACAGTTGTTGTCGATGGGCCGCCCGAAAATGTCTGGGCGCTTCTTCAGGCACCCGAAACACACGTCGCGATGGCGCGTCCCTTCCTCAGCCTCTCGCCCGGCGATGGCCACAATCGTTTTGCCGAATTGCTGCATGACGGGCCGACATCATTCCGCCTGAGACTCTTTGGCGTTTTGCCGCTCGGCACGCGCGTCTGGCATGTGGCGCGGCCCATCAACCAGCCCGGCAGCCGGTTTTATGCGCTGGAGATTTCAGCAACCTCGCGCGGCTTGTTGCAGCGCCGCGTGCTCGCACTGTCACTGCACCCATCCGGCCGCACGCAGATTGAGGAGCGGCTGCAGCTGAGTGGCTGGCGCGCCGGGGTGCTCGCACCATTTTCGCGTATCGCCCAACGCGCGCGCCTGCGGCGACTGGCGAGAGTGGTGGTGGGATAGACTAATCTTGCTTCCACCTCCTCCGCCTTCGCGGGGGAGGTCGGAACGCACTTGCGATCCGGGTGGGGGCTTTGGCTCCAGGCCGGTCCCCCACCCGCGATGCAAGCGCATCGCTGGCCTCCCCCACGCGAAGCCGCGTGGGCGGAGGCGACAGAATGTGCGCCTCACCCCAGCCTCAAGAACACCGCCTTCGTCTCACCCCAGCTGCGTTCATCGGCGATGACAAAACCATCCGCGCCTGAAAACACTTCATCGGCGGCCATCTCGCAGACGATCACCGCGTGCGGCAAAAGCCAGCCGCCCTCGCGCAGGCTGGCAAGGGCGGGCAACAGCAATCCTTTGCGATAGGGCGGATCAAGAAAGGCAAGGTCAAACGCGCCGCCCGCATTGCCGGGAATGGGGCCAAGCGCCGTCGCATCGCGCCGCCAGATTTTCGTAACACCCGTCGCCATCAGCGCATCGACATTGCGGCGGATGATGGCGCGGCTTTCGGCGCTGTCATCAACCAGCAGCGCAAAGCGTGCCCCGCGCGACAGCGCCTCCAGCGCCAGCGCCCCCGTGCCCGCAAAGAGGTCGATCACACGCGCGCCATCAAGGGCAAAGGCGCCAAAGTCGTGATGGGCAAGAATGTTGAAAAGCGCCTCGCGCACCCGATCCGACGTCGGGCGTACGCGCATATCGTCTGGACCTTCCAGCGCGCGCCCGCGCCATTGCCCGCCGACAATGCGCATTGCCTACTCCGTCTTGGTCTTTGGCGCGGACTTGGCGACGGGTTTGCCCAGCCCCAATTGCTCGCGCAGCACCTTGCCGGGAACTTCCTCCACCGCACCAGGCTCCAGTTGACCCAGCTGGAACGGCCCGTAAGACACGCGGATCAGGCGCGCCACGCGAAAGCCAAGCCACTCCATCAGCCGCTTGATCTCGCGGTTCTTGCCCTCGCGCAGCGAGATCATCGCCCACGCATAGGAACCCTTGGACCGCTCCAGCTGCGCCTGCACGGGGCCAAAGGAAACGCCGTCGATGGTCACGCCTTTGGCGAGCCTGTCGAGATCAGCCTGCGTGACATTGCCGAACAGCCGCACGCGATAGCGCCGTGTCCACTGCGTCGAGGGAAGCTCCAGCCGCCGCGACAGCGAGCCGTCATTGGTGAGAAGCAAAAGCCCTTCGGAATTGAAGTCGAGCCGCCCCACCGACACCACACGCCCCATGCCCGAAGGCAGATTGGCAAAGACGGTTGGCCGCCCCTCGGGATCCTTGTGGGTGGTCACAAGGCCGGGCGGCTTGTGATAACGCCACAGCCGCGTGGCCTCGGGCTTGGCGACGGCGGCGCCGTCAACCGTAATGAGGTCGGAAGGTGAAACCTTGCGCGCCGGCGTGTTGACGATTTCGCCATTCACCTTGACGCGGCCTTCGGCCACCAGCTTCTCGCCGTCGCGCCGCGAACACACGCCCACGCGCGCCAGCACCTTGGCGATGCGCTCGCCGCCATCACCCTCCGGCGCCGCCTGAGCCGCAGCCGAAGTCGGCGACCAGCTCGCGCCCTTCTGATTCTTTGCGTTTGCCATCGCCCGTTCCTATCAGGCCGAGGGCCTTGCTGGCGAGAGGCTGATGCAATCGGTCGTCAGGCGCAGGGCGGGTCTGCGGCGCACGCATGCGCACGCCGCAGCCAGATGCACGTCAGCCCGGAAAGGTCTGCACCCCGACCAGAACAAAGCCTCCCTCATAAAGCGCAAGGCACGCAGAACTTTCCATACCCTGGATGTAGCAGATCATCGGCGCCTTCGCGGCGCGCAGCTGCTCGTAATAGGCCTGATCGACAGCCATGTCGGGATAAAAGGCAAAGTCGCCAGCCTCTGGCGTCTCGGCGCCGGCCTTCCACTCGGGCAAAGAGCCTGTGTGCATAACGCCATCCGGACCGGCATCCTGCATCGCCCACTGGAAAAGCGCGCCTTCCATGTCCGCCTTCGTGGGCTGGCCGGCGAGCACCATGATCTGATTTGCCTGGTAGATGTCGTAGTAAAGCGGCGCGCCATCCGCACCGCGCACCACATAGGCAGCCACAGCCTGATCGCAGGTCGCGCCATCGCTCAGCGCTTCGATGGTATAGGTCTGGCCATTGCCCGGCTCCCACGCGCTTGAGGCGCGTGCATTGCAGTCATCCGCATGGGCAGGCATGGCCAAGGCAAGCAGAAATGCACCCGCGGCAGCCAGAGCGGTAAAGATACGTGACATGAATGGTTCTCCCCGAAGGGCGGCCGCATAGCCGGCCGCCTGCAGCGCAAGATTTATGGTCACTGTGGCAATTTCAAGCGTGTTCGTTTCAGATGATTGCATTATTGTCGCCGCTGTTTGCGGCTCAGAAAATGAACCGCGTTCACATTGGGGAGAGTCTGATGCGTATCCTTGCTGCCGCGTTGCTGCCTGTGATGTTTGCTGTGGTTCCGGTGCATGCGGCCGAGGCCGATCCTTGCGCTCAGACGCGCAAGGCCGAGGTTGAATTTTCAGTGGCGGGCCAGAAAGACATTGTAACCGTCACGGCGCTGCCATCGCCCGTCGCGCCGGGCGGCGACACGATTGCGCCGGATGCGGGCGAGGGGCCTAACTGCGTCCTCTCGACAATTGTGCTCACCATCCACTCGCCTAACGGTGCGCTGGTAGCCAGCAACGCGACCATGCTGGTGGCGCTCGACTATGATGCGGGTCATCAAATGTCGCCGGTTTCGCCCGACGCACTCACTGCCATTCTCGACCGCCTGTCGCAGGTGACGGTCTTTGTCTCGTCAGCGGCCCCGCCGTCTGATTCGCCGATGATCTCGATGCCGTTCGGCGCAGAAGATTATGAGCGCATGAAGGCGCTGAACGCGCCCGCGCTCTGCTACAACAAGGACACGACGACCCAGACCTGCATCATCAACGAAGTGGGCAGCGTGTCGCCCTTCTTCGAAGTCACATCGATGTAAGAGACGAACCTGTCGGACAAAGACGCCCGCTTCATGCATCTCGCTCTCGCTGAAGCCCGCAAGGCGGCGGCGCGGGGCGAGGTGCCCGTGGGTGCGGTGCTCGTCGATGCAGATGGCCATACGCTGGCCGCAGACGGCAACCGCACCATCGAAAATCACGATCCCTCGGCCCACGCCGAGATGCTGGTGATCCGCGCAGCTTGCGCCAGCATCGGCAACGAGCGCCTGCCCGGCGCCACGCTCTATGTCACGCTGGAACCCTGCGCCATGTGCGCCGGCGCCATCTCCTTTGCCCGCATTGCGCGCCTTGTCTGGGCGGCCGATGACCCCAAAATGGGCGCTGTGCGCCACGGCCCGCGCTTCTTCGAGCAGAAAACCTGTCACCACCGGCCGGAACTGGCCGGAGGCGAGGGGGCAGACGAATCGGCGCAAATGCTCAAGGACTTCTTCCGCGCCCGCCGGGGTGGAGCCGGACAATCTTGACTTAGGCCGGTGACTCGGCGGCAAAACGCGGTCTAGGATGGCGCATTGACATCGTCAGCAAGGGACCGTTTCGCCATGAACTTCGATTACACGCCAAAGATGAAGGACTGGATCGCCCGCGTCGGCGATTTCATGGACCGCCACATCTATCCCGCCGAAGCCGTCTATGACGCCCAGATGAAAGAGGCGCGCGCCAAAGGCAATCCCTGGATCGTCGTGCCGGTGGTGGAGGAATTGAAGGCCAAAGCGAGAGCCGCAGGCCTCTGGAACCTCTTCCTGCCCGAGAGCAGCCATGGCGCGGGTCTCACCAATCTCGAATATGCGCCGCTATCCGAAATGATGGGCCGCGTCGGCTTTGCCTCGGAAGTGTTCAACTGCTCTGCGCCCGACACGGGCAACATGGAAGTCATCGAGCGTTACGGCGCTGACTGGATGAAGGAGAAATACCTGAAGCCGCTGCTGGCGGGTGAAATCCGCTCGGCCTTCATCATGACGGAACCGGAAGTCGCCTCCTCAGACGCCTCCAACATCCGCACACGCATCGAGCGCAAGGGCGACAAATACGTCATCAATGGCCGCAAATGGTGGTCGTCGGGCGTTGGTGATCCGCGCTGCAAGATCATGATCGTCATGGGCCGCACCGATCCTGAAGCAGACAAATACCGCCAGCAGTCGCAGATCCTCGTGCCAATGGATGCCAAGGGCGTGAAGGTTGTGCGCATGCTGCCGGTCTTCGGCTTTGATGATGCGCCGCATGGCCACGCCGAGATCATTTTCGAGAATGTGGAAGTGCCCGCCGAAAACCTCATTCTGGGCGAGGGTCGCGGCTTTGAAATTGCGCAGGGCCGTCTGGGGCCGGGCCGCATCCATCACTGCATGCGCACGATTGGCGTCGCCGAGCGCGCGCTGGAGTCAATGTGCAAGCGTCTGATGTCGCGCGAGGCCTTTGGCAAGCGCATCTCGGAACATTCAGTGTGGGAGCAGCGCGTTGCCGAGGCCCGCATCAACATCGACATGTGCCGTTTGCTCACGCTCAAGGCCGCCGACATGATGGACAAGGTCGGCAACAAGGTCGCCCGCACCGAGATCGCCATGATCAAGGTGGCAGCACCGCGCATGGCGCTGCAGGTGATCGACGACGCCATTCAGGCGTGGGGCGGCGCAGGTGTGACCAGCGATCCGGGCTTGGCCAAGATGTATTCGGGCATCCGCACGCTGCGTCTGGCCGATGGCCCGGATGAAGTGCACAACCGCACCATCGCCCGCCTCGAATTCGGCAAACATGCCGGCGCAAGCCTCAAGCGCGCGGCGGAGTAATTGGGACTCGCTTCCACCTCCCCCGCGAAGGCGGAGGAGGTGGAAGCAAGATGTGTGAATTTGCGAAGGCGCAAATCCGCCTCCCCCGAGGGGGAGGCACAGGAAAGATTGCGCTCGTTTAGCCCGGCATCGGCCCGGCGGCGAGCTGCGCGTCAAGGCGCTCCTGGAACCAGTTCAGGCGCCAGCACAGATGCGGGCCTGTGGCGCGCCCCGTCTTGCCGACAAGGCCCAGCGATGCACCGCGCGAAAGCTGATCGCCCACCGCCAC